>CAZEBV010000039.1:0-14437 GCA_964510695.1 uncultured bacterium | reverse complement strand
GCGCGCCGCCTGGACGACCCGCTGGGCTGTTACACCGTGGGCGACGGTGGGCTCACAGGCCAGTACAACCCCGCCTCGACGGCCAACCAGTACCTCAGCGTCCGGTCGCTCCTTCACGACCTGCAACCTGAAGACCCCCCACTACGATTTCCGGGCCAGCACGGTTTACGTCTACCCGGACAACGTCATCGTGGGCTACAACACCACGTTCAACGTGGGCCCCGTGCCGATCTTCTACTTCCCGGTGGTGGCGGTGGACCTCGCGGATCGGCTCAAACGGTGGGAAATTCGACCGGGGTTCAGCGACCGGGAGGGGTTCGAGCTGGAACTCAACTACCACTACCTCCTGGAGGAGGATCCCGGTCCCATTACCTCGACGATCTACACCGACTTCCGGGAGAACGCGGGGGCGGGGGGCGGCTTCGACCTCGGGTACGAGGACGAGCTGGGGGACGCCTACTTCTTCCTGTTCGGGGCCCGCCGCAACCCGACCCTGCTGGACGCCTCGGGGGACGTGGTTCGATCCGACACGGAACAGACCATCTTCCGGATACGCTCCAACACGAACTACCGCTTCGGGGAGGAGGAGCCCTGGCGGACGCAGGTGCACGCGAACTGGATCGAGAACAACCGCTTCGACCGGGATTTTCGCTCCAGCATCGGAGGGCGGGCTCAGCCCACGCGCTCCCTGGACGCCACGCTCGTCCGGGAGGGTCAAAACTCCCTGTTTCGGATCGACGGCCGGCGGGAGGACCGCTTCAACGAAACGATCGGGGCCAACGGGGAGTTCGTCACCCGGCGGGAGGTGCTCCCGCGGGTCCGCTACCAGCTCTTCTCGGTGCCCGTGAACCTCTTCGGACAGCGCCTTTTTTACAGCAGCAACAACCTCGTCGAAAAACGGCTTCCCGAACGGGGAAGCGAGCGGACCCTCTGGAACGCGGCCCTCGAGAACGACCTCACCAAAATCGTTTCACTGAGCCCCGCCTTCTCGCAGTCCTACACGGTGGGGTACGATCAGGACTGGGTGGAGCGATCGACGGCCGCGGGGGAGCAGATCGATCCCATCGGGAGCGGCCGTTTCCGCTGGCGCAACTTCCTGTCCGTCACCGACGCCCTCGACCTGGAGCTCGACTACCAGCACGAGCAGCGGCTCAACCGGCGGGACACGACGCCGTTCGTGCTCAACGGCCGGAACCTTTCCCCGGCGGAGAACGGCGAGGCCGCCCACCGGATCGGTCTCATCGGCCGCTGGGAAAGCGCCCGGACCTTCGCGTTCCTCCGCACGGGATACGACCTTCGCGACTCCCTCCGGGTGGACGTCGAGTCCGACAGTCGGGTGATCGACCCCGCCCTCAACCTCGGGGTGCAGCTGACGCCCTACTGGCGGTGGAGCCAGTGGCTGCGCTACGGGTGGACCCAGGGAGCTATCCGGCAGCTCAACACGACGTGGGCGTTTCAGCCCTCCCGGGACCTTTCGATGGCCTTCGACTGGAACTTCACGAGAACCCCCGGCCCGGGGAACAACCTCTCCGAGCTGGGAAGCCGGTTCTTCTGGCGCTCACCCGCCGATCGATGGCGGCTCAGGGGGGACCTGGTCTGGGACACCAAACGGGAGGAACTCGAGGAGACGCGCCTGACCGTCTACCGCAGCCTCCACAAGTGGGAGGTTCGCGCCTTCTACCGCCGCATCGAGGACCGTGAGAACGAATTCTGGCTGCTGTTCAACCTGAAAGGCTACCCGAGCACGGCCCTGGGCCTGGCCTCGGAGCTGCCCGAATTCAGCCCCGAGTTCGAACAGCGGGGCCTGGAGGATCTTTACTAACCGCCCCGACGATACAGCAGAACGTACATCACCAGGCCGGCGGCCCCGAAGATCAGGTTCCCGCCCCACAGGGCCGGCGCGGGGGAGAGCCACCCCATCTCGGCCAGCGCCTGGCCCCCGCTCATCGCGAGGTAGTACAGGAAGATCAGCCCCATCGCGAGCAGGAAGTTGACCACCCGTCCGATGCGCCGCACCCACATGCTCAGGGGAGCGGTGGTCAGCAGCAGGAAGAAGCAGGCGAAGGGAACCGCGGTGATCTGGTAAAAACGGGTGGCCCTCTCACGATACCGCTCGGCCGCCCGCCGGTATCGACGCTCACCGATCGCCCCCGCCTCGAACCGGTCCTCGAGGTGGGCCAGGCGATCCCGCGCGTCAGCGTAGCGGTCGTAAAGCTCCATCAGGGAGGGCTGATCGACGGCGGCGTCCCCCGAGCCGGAGTCCTCGGGCCGAAACTCGACCACCTGCCGCTCGAAATTCAGGACCCGGTATCGTCCCTCCTCGCCCTTCTGGTGGAGCGTACCGTCCCGGAGGTGAAGCTCGTATTTTCCCGACGGGGTCCGCCGCCACCGACCGTGCCGGCTGTAGACGATCTGCGTTCGTTCCCCGCTTCGATCCTCGAGGTACACGTTCTCCATGCGGTTCCCGTTCACCGCTTCGGCGTAGATCGTGTAAGGATCGATGTCGAGGTAAACCCGCGGACGCATGAGTCCCACGGGGTTGACCTGCTTCAGACGCTGGAGCTGGCGCTCCTGCAGCGCGGCCAGCTGGGGAAGCCCGTACTGGTGGATGCCCAGGAGAAACACGGAGAGGATCGCCCCGATGAGGAGGGCCGGCATCATCAGGCTGTGAAGCGGATACCCCGCCGCCCGGAGCGCGGTGATTTCGTGGTCGGCCGCCAGGCGGCCGTAGGTCACCATGGCGGCGATGACGAGGGCCATCGGGACGGTGAGCTGAAAGGTCCCGGGAATCCGCATCAGCACCAGGAAACCCACGTCCAGGAACGACACGCCGTGGGTCACGATCAGTTCGGTGATGTCGAGCATCCTCTCCAGCAGCATCAGCCCGGTGAAGAGGAAAAGGACGACCCCGAACGGATACAGAAGCTCCCGGACCAGATAGCGGGTGACGAGCCTCATCGGGTGGGGTGGAAGGATCGTCCCGACGCGGGGCCGCGGCGGCCCGGCAGGGACGTCAGGAGTCCGCCTCGCCCCCGAAATACTCGCTGCAGAGGCGATCCAGTTCCTCGTCGTAGTGGTGGATGAAGTCGTCGTCGATCTCCAGGTGGTCCCGTTCGATCATGTTCAGGATGTGATGCAGGGACTCGAAACGCTCCCGGAACAGCTTGAGGGCGGGCACTTCCTGGTTGTCCGCCAGCTCCAGCAGAGCCTCCCGTCCCCGGTCGGTCATCTCGACGTCCACGCCGTGCTCGGCGAACTCCTCCCGCAGGACGTCGTCCAGTTCCTCGTCGAGAAGAACCTCCTGCAGGCGGCGGTAGGGGTGCTCGACGGTCCCCCGGTCGACCCGCAGGCGTTCGACGGAACGTCCCGGAAGCTCGTGCATGAAATCGTACAGCACCGTTTCCAGCACGGACGTAAGCCCCCGGGCGCCAATCCCCTGGTCGCTCGCTCGGTCGGCGACCGCACGCAGGGCGTCGTCCGTGAACTCGAGTTCGATGCCGTAGGACTCGAAATCGCGCCGGTACTGCTGAAGCACCGAACTCTCCGATTCGGTGAGGATCCGATACAGGTCCTCCTCGTCCAGGTCGTCGAGGTACGTTCGGACCGGAAGCCGGCCCACGAACTCGGCCTCCAGGCCGTAGTCCATCAGGTCCCGGGGTTCGCAGTGACGAAGAACCTCCAGGTCCCGCGAACGGTCGACTTCCGCGGTGAACCCGAGCCCGCCGCGATCCAGGCGATCGGCGATAATCCCCTCCAGGTCGGGAAACGCCCCGCTGACGATAAAGAGGATCTTGCGGGTGTTGATCCGTCGATCGGCCTCCTTCTCCCCCTGGAACATCGTCTGCATCCCCCGCATCATGGAGGCGGGGTTGGACGGGTCGACCAGGCTGACCTCGGTTTCCTCGAGCAGCTTGAGAAGGTTGGTCTGAACGTCACGGCCCGACACGTCGCGGTCGGCGGAGTCGCTGGAACAGATCTTGTCGATCTCGTCGATGAAGACGATCCCGTGCTCGGCCCGCTCCAGGTTGTGATCCGCTTTCTCGGCCAGTTCCCGGACCAGGGAGTTCACGCTTCGGCCGACGTACCCGGTGCCGCTGAACTTGGTGGCGTCGGCCTTCACGAAGGGGACCCCGATGAACTCCGAGAGCACCTCCACGAGGTGGGTCTTCCCCACGCCCGTGTTCCCGATCATCAGGATGTTCTTCTTCTGGTAGAAGGGGTCGTCGCGGCGGGTCTGATGGTAGTGGTAGCAGACGGCGTTGGCGAGCTGCTTCTTGGCCCCCGCCTGGCCGATCACGTAGCGGTCCAGGTGCCGACGGATCTCGGTGGGCGTGTGGTCGAACTCCAGGTCCCACGGTTCCTCGTCCTGACGGGTGTCCTCGCCCCCGGGGGCCGGCTGCACGAAACTGGAGTCGATCTCAACGTCGTCGTACTTCTGCTTGAAGTTCTCCAGGAACTCCTGCAGGTCCTCCAGGGGAGTATCATCACGGGACGACGCCATCGTTAGGACCTCCATCCCACCATCGGTCGGCGGGAGCACCGAGGCGAGGAAATCGGAAAGGCTGCACCGGATGGAAGACGGGGGAAGGGGCGAGCAGCCCGGTCGCAAACGAACCGCGGGGGGGGATTCAGTCGGCCGGATCGTCGTCGGGGACGGATCCCCCGAGGGCTTTTCGGAACCGACGGAAGGACTTCTTGATCGCCCCGCTGTATTTGGGCATCTGGGACGCACCAAAAATCAGGAAGAGGATCCCTGAAAGAAGCATAATCTCCCCGAAACCCATCACCAGGCCAAGAAGCACGATCATAACCTCCCATGGATCGCCTTTAAGTGTAGGATACCCGAGGAACCGAACCAAGAAACGTTTGGAACCGCCGCCTCCGCCTCGAGTCCCGGGCCCGAGCCCGGGGGCAAAGTAAAGTAGTGAAGACGAGAGACTCGAGAACACTCCGCGGGCTCCGGGCGGGCCGACGGACTGTTGGTTTTTTCGGGTTTCTCGGTCCATCCCCCCCCGTCCCCCCTTGACCTGAATCATTTTTTAACAATACTACGTAGTGATTCTGAGGTTACGCTCTCAGCGTGATGGACGGTAAGATGTCGAGCCGAGCGGTTGAGTTCAATAAACAGGATCGTTGAGAATTCTTCTTTTGAGGTGAGCCTTCATGGACGAAGGTCGTCGTCAGTTCCTCAAGAAAATGGGGTTGATGGGATTGGTACTCCTCACCCCGGTTCTTTTCCTCAGCTACGCCTTCCGGGCTCCCACCGACGACGTGGAGGCCTTCAAGAAATTCTACGGCCTCGATGAGCTGGGCGGTTCGGACGACCTCGCTCAGCTTGACGCCGAAGGTGAGGATGGCGGCGAACTGGAGCCCGACCTGGCCTAACGAGAACCACGAGCGGCCTCTCGGGCTAACGCCGCACCGTCCCTTCCTTTTCTTCGCCTGATTTTGTAGATGGTCTGTGCCGGGGTCTTATCCCTTTTTTGCATCTTTACCGAGCGTCCTTCGTTCCCACATCCAAGCCCGCCCGTTTGAAAAACCGAGGTTGACGAATCCTGCCGGGGGAGATCACTTTCGTCCTGCGGGGGTACATCGGGGGGGACCGCGGTTCAGGTTTCCTCTTCTTCGTCCTCCACGTCCACGGGCTCCCCGGGGAGAGGTTCATCGAGGTCCTACGTCATCCCACCGGCGGCGTCCCTCAACTGACTTAACCCTTTCCCCATGTTCTCGGCAATATCCGGAAGCTTCGAGGTCCCAAACAGAAGCATCACGACCACGGCCAGGAAGATAACTTCGACCGGACCGATCAGAAACGCGGGGAGATGAATCATCGAACAAACTCCCTGTCAGCCAAAATTGTCCATCCCATAAGGTCCAGAGAAAATTATCCTATCTCAGGCTCACATCACCAACCTCGATGTCCTCCCCCTTCTAAACGACCTCCAGTTCCGCGTAAGTGACGGCCAGCCGTTTTTCCTCCCCGCTGTCGAAGCGGATGTGAGCCACGGGGGACGTGTCGCTGCCCGTCATGTCCAGCACGGTGCCCTCCCCGAAACGTGGGTGACGGACGGCGTCCCCCTCGGAAAGGTTCACGGCAACCCCGTCGTCCGCTGTGGACGGCTCCGGACCGCCCGTACCGGGCTCCCCGTTCCCGGCGCTCAGGTCCGGAGCCCGGAAGGGATCCTCGGCCGCTTCGGTTTCTTCCTTCTCCTCGAGCAGGTCCGCCTCCTCCAGGAAGCGGGACGGGTCATGGTGACGCTCGGAGCCGTACATCCACCGGGAGCGGCTCCACGTACAGTAGAGGCGCTGTCGGGCCCGCGTGAAACCCACGTAGCACAGCCGGCGTTCCTCCTCCATGCGCTCCGGATCGTACTCGGCGTTCTGGTGGGGGAGAAGCCCCTCCTCCATGCCCGCCATGAACACCACCGGGAACTCCAGCCCCTTGGCGGCGTGCAGCGTCATCAGTTTGACCCGGGAGGATCCCTCGTCGAAGGTGTCCACGTCGGTCAGAAGGGAAATTTCCTCGACGAACTCGGCCAGCTCGGGCTCCGCCCGCTCCCGGCTGAACGTCTCGGCCACCCGGAGCAGTTCATCGATGTTCTCCCGCCGGCGAAGGGCCGTCTCCTCGTCCTCGGACTCGACCTCCTTCTCCAGGTAGGACGTGCGCTCCAGCACCGCCTCCAGCACCTGGTCGGGGGGATCCTCCCGGTGGTCGGCCAGATCCCGGTAAACGTCCCGGAAGGCGCTCAGGGAGGAACGGGCCCGACCCGAGATCGACTCGTCGTCCTCGATTCCGTCCAGGGCCTCGAGCAAACCGACGCCCCCGGCGTCGGCGGCGGCCTCCAGGCTCCCGAGGGTCTTCTTCCCGATCCCCCGCGAGGGCGTGTTGATGATGCGCTTCAGGGAATGGTCGTCCTGCGGGTTCACCAGGACGTTGAGGTAGGCCATCAGGTCCTTGATTTCCTTGCGTTCGTAGAAACCCACGCCGCTGACGATCAAATACGGCAGATTCTCCCGCATGAAGACCTCCTCGAAGACGCGGGTCTGGGCGTTGGTCCGCACGAACACGGCACACTCGCCGGGGGCGATCCCCTGAATTTTCTCCAGGGTCCGAATCGTGGAGGCCACGTACTCGGCCTCGTCGTAGTCCCGTCGGGCGGCGTGCACGGTGGGCTCAGGCCCCTGCTCCTGCTGCGTCCAGAGGGTCTTGCCGCGCCGGGAGTCGTTGTTCTCGATGACCCGCTGGGCGGCGTCGAGGATCGGCTGCGTGGAGCGGTAGTTCTGCTCCAGTCGAACCACGGTGGTGTCGGGAAAATCATCCTCGAACTCGAGGATGTTGCTGACGTCCGCCCCCCGCCACGAGTAAATGCTCTGGTCGTCGTCACCCACGGCGGTGAGGTTGCTGTGTGCCTCGGCCAGGATGCTGGCCAGGCGATACTGCGCGGGGTTGGTGTCCTGAAACTCGTCGATCAGAAGGTACCGGAAGGCCCGGGACCCTTCGGTCCACCGTTTTCGCACGGTGTCGCTGCGGCGCAGAACCCGCACGGGTTTCATGATGAGATCGCCGAAATCGTAGGCGTTGTTCTCCCGGAGGCGTTCCTGGTAGCGGCGGTAGAGGCGAACGACCCGGCCGTCGCCGCCCTCCCGTTCGACCTCGTAGCGATCCGGGGTCAGAAGATCGTCCTTGGCCCGGCTGATCCGCCCCGCGACCTCCTTCGGTTTGAGGGCCTTCGGGTCGATGCCCTCCTCCTCCATGCACTCCCGGAGCAGGGCCCGCTGATCCCCGGTGTCGTAAATGGTGAAGGACCGGCTCCGGTCGAGGGCCGCGGCCTCCTCACGCAGAAACTCCACGCCGAAGGAATGGAAGGTGCTGAGGGTCGGCTGAAGGTGGTGCTCCCCCACCAGCTCGCCGGCGCGCTCCTTCATCTCGTCGGCGGCCTTGTTGGTGAACGTCACCCCGAGAATACGGTGGGGTGGAACCTCCCGGTCCCGAATCAGGTGAGCCATGCGGTGGGTGATAGCCCGTGTCTTCCCGCTGCCGGCCCCGGCCAGGATAAGAAGCGGCCCCTCCCCGTGGGTGACGGCCTCACGCTGCTTTTCGTTGAGGGGGTCCAGCACCGGATCGGACACGGATGAAACCTCCAATCGAAGGGGCGGGGGGATGGGAGACGGTGAACGGGCCGATTCTACCTAAGCGGTCCGGGACTTCCCATGCGGGGACGAGGTCCCTCCGGACGATCCACGGGGTCCACCATCCGGTCCACGTCGGGGATCAGAACACGACGGTTCCCGTCCACAAACCGAACGACGGATTATACGATACTCCTCTCCGCCTGGATGCGACTCGAACGCTCCGAAGCCGAGGAGGTCCCCGCCATCGATCCCCTCCTGCAGGGAATCCCCTGGATCCTCCGGGCCCAATCCCTCGGCGGGACCCCGGGGGAGGTCTTCTTCACCCTCATGACGCTTCTGGGGGGACGCTGGTGGATCCTTCCCTCCCTTCCCTTCCTGTGGTTTTTGCTCCCGTGGAAAAGCGGGGCGCGTATCTCGCTGTTCGTGATCCTCTCCACGCTGGTTAATTACATCCTCAAGGACGCCTTCTCCCTGCCGCGTCCCTTCCACCTCCGGGAGGGACTCAACCTGATCGCCGCCGCCGGTCACGGTCTGCCAAGCGGCCACGCTCAGGCGGCGGTGGTCTACTGGGGGACGCTGGCCCGGGAGCTTCGGCGCCGCTGGTTCGCCGGGATCGCGGGCTTCATCGTCCTCATGGTGGGACTCTCACGGGTCTACCTGGGGGTGCACTTCCCGGCCGACGTGCTCGCCGGATGGATCCTGGGGGGAGTGCTTCTGGCCGGTTTCGCGGCGGCCGAACCCAGGGTGAAAGACGCTTTTCAGTCCCTCCCCCGGGCGGGACGCCTCGGCGCGGCGCTGGGGGGTCCCCTTCTGGCGATGGGGCTCCACCCGGCTCCTGAGACGGCCGGGCTTCTGGGGGGACTGGCGGGTTTCACCGTCGGACTCACCCTGCGCGAACCGGCCCGGAGGGCACCTCTTCCCGCCTCCGTGGGGGGGCGCCTGCCCCGCGCCGGGGTGGCCTTCGGGGGCGGCGCTCTTCTTCTGGGGGCCGCGACGGCGATCCTCGGGGGGATCCCGGACGGGACGGCCGTGGACCTGGGGCTTCGTTTCGGCGCCAACCTCGTCCTGGGCGGATGGCTCAGCTGGTTCTCGTTTCGCACGATGCGCTGGACCGGGATCATCCCGGCGGGAATGATCCCGACGGGACCGAACGCTCGATCACGTGACCATCCCACGAAAGGAGACTGAGCCCATGAGCGACGAGACCCACCCGCTGGTGGAGGACGACCGGCTCATGCTGGTGCCGGGGGTGTACGATGCGCTGTCCGCGAAACTGGCCGCCCGGGCCGGGTTCGACGTCGCCGTGCTGACCGGGTAGGGGTTCGCCGCCTCCCACCTGGGCGAACCCGACGTGGGGCTGTTCACGGCGGCGGAAATCCTGGACGCCGCCCGTCGTGCTGCGGCGGCGGCCGACCTGGGGCTGATCGTGGACGGGGACACGGGACACGGCGGCCCCCTGAACGTGCAGAAGACCGTGCGTGAACTGGTGCGGGCCGGAGCCCTGGGCATCATCCTCGAGGATCAGAAGTGGCCCAAGCGGTGCGGGCACATGCGCGGCAAGGAGGTCAATTCCGGCGGAGGAGCACGTCCAGAAGATACGGGCGGCCCGGGACGCGGCCGGGGATCGGTTGACCATCACGGCCCGCACCGACGCCCTGGAGACCCACGGCATGGAGGAGGCCCTGCGGCGGGCGCGCCTCTACAAAGACGCCGGGGCCGACGTGCTGTTCGTGGAGGGACCCCGCAGCCGGGAGGACCTCGAGACGATCGGTGAGGCGCTTCCCGGGCCGCTCAGCGTCAACCTGATCGAGGGCGGCCGGACCCCGATCCTGCCGCTCGAGGAGCTGGAGGCGATGGGGTTTTACAGCGTGGGCTACGTGCTGTCGGGACTCTACGCGGCGGCCTCGGCGCTGGAGACGACCTACGAGACCCTACGCCGGGAGGGCTCACCCGACTCGCCCGAGCAGGGTCGCTTCGACTTCGAGGCCTTCAACACCATGATCGGCCGGGAGAAACGCTTCCGGGAGGCCGAACGCTACCGGGTCGACTAACCGGGCCGGGCCGATCAGTCCCGATCCGGCGCCCCGGAGCCGGAGGCTCCGGGAAGAAACCGCCGGACGCGCTCCCGGACGGTCTCGGGGTCCGCGGCGTCCCGCAGCAGCGCCGTCCCGACCAGCACGGCGTCCACGCCGTCAACGTCCGCCAGCCTCGCGAGATCCTCCGGACGGGTAATGCCGCTTTCGCTCACGAGCACCGTCGAGGGAGGCACCTTCGGCGCCAGCCGTTCCGTCACCCCGAGGTCGGTGCCGAAGTCCCCCTCCAGCGTCCGGTTGTTGATACCAAGAAGGGGCGGCATCGACTCCAGGGACGCAAGCTCCCGGGCCGTATGGACCTCGACCAGCACGTCCAGACCCTGTGCTTCGGCCCGGGCCCGAAGGTCCTCCAGCTTGCCCGGGGACAGCAGGGAGGCGATCAGAAGCAGGGCGTCGGCCCCGGCGGCCGCGGTCTCGTAAACCTGATATTCGTCCAGGATGAACTCCTTGCGAAGCACCGGGCATGTGAGAACCTCCCGGACCTCGTCGAGGGCCTCCAGGCCCTGTCCGAAGAAGGGTTCGTCCGTCAGCACCGAAACCGCCTGGACGCCCTCCTCCTCGTAGACGCGGGCCACGGCCCCGGCCGAAAGGTCGGTCAGACGGCCCGAGGAGGGAGCCCGGGGCTTGATCTCGGCCATCAGCGACAGCCCTTCCCCCGAGAGTGCCTTCCGCAGCCGCCCCCCCTCCCGCTCGGAGCAGTGCTCCCTGAGTTCCTCCAGGGGCGTTTGCTTACGCCGGCGGGCCACCTCATCCCGCTTGGACTCGACGATCTCATCGAGGATCTCACTCATCGGCATTCCCTCGCTTCCCCGCCGGGCGGATGGTGTGCACCTGCAGGTAGGGCGGTCCGCCGTCCACCGGATACCCGTCCACCCGGCTGCCCGTAAGCTCCACGGACTGTCCGACGTAGGCGTCCAGGTCGACCTCCTCCGAGCGGAGGGCGAAGCGTCGGCCCCCGGAGCGGTCGACGATCACGTGCGTACCGTACATGTAGCTGGTCATCCCGCTTCGCTCCAGTTGTCCCCGGACACGCACCTTCCCCGGACGGTCCGGTTCCCCCCAGGTGCACCCCACGAATCCGATGATCAAGACCAGAACCAGCGAGGCGCCCAGGGCGCCGCGAAGGGTCACCGCCGGATCACCCCCCGGACATGAACCGCTCGAGCGGGGTCCCTCACGAAAGCTCGACCTTCATCCCGTCGGTGGCCCGGCGCGTGTCGGGGAAAATCGCCCGGGCCTCCTCCACCAGCACCTCGGGGTCGTCGTACCGGCGGCTGAAGTGTGTCAGCACGAGCTGCCCGGCCCCCAGCCGCCGGGCCACCTCGGCGGCCTCCCGGGCGGTCGAGTGCCCTTTGGCGGCTGCGTGCTCCCGATCCTCGTGGAGGAACATGGCCTCGTGGATCAGAAGATCCGGCTCCCGGAACCCCTCCGGGTACTCCTCCAGCGGACGGGTATCCGGGAGGTACGCGAACGACGGCCCCTCCGGGGGCGGATCGCTGACCTGCTCCGGGCGCACGGTTCGCCCGTCCTCGAGGGAGACCGTCTCACCGTGCTGGAGCCGGTTCCAGAGCGGCCCCTCCGGCACCTCCAGGGCCCGGGCGCGCCCCGGGTCAAACCGCCGCTTTTCCCGGAGGGCCTCCACGAAGAAGCCATAATTCTCCGTTCGATGATCCAGCGCCGCCACCCGCACCGTCACCGCCGCCCCTTCGTGGGCCTGCCCGCCGTCGAGGCGGTGGAAGCGGAGAGGATAGCTCAACCCGAAGTCAAGCGTCCCGGCGACCTCGGTCACGAACCGCTCCAGGGCGGGCGGCCCGTAGAGCCCGAGGGGCCGCTCGGTCCCCCCCTCCTGGGAGCGCCGGAGGACGACCCCGGGCAGCCCCAGCACGTGATCCCCGTGCATGTGACTGATGAAGACGGACTCCAGCCTCGCCCGGGAGACGCCCGCGCTGACCATCCGAGTCTGGGTACCCTCGCCGGCGTCGAACAGGTAAACACGCCCGCGGCGGCGGGCCAGCACCGCCGGCATCGCCGCGTCGGGGAAGGGCAAATAGCCGCCGGACCCGAGCACCCACACCTCCATCAGGGGGCGTCGAACCGCTGGGCCACGGGCATCCGCCACCCGGAGGCGAAGGCCTTCGTGGTGATCTTCAACCCGATGGGAGCCTGCTGACGTTTGTATTCGTTGCGGTCGATGCGCCGCACCACGTCCTCCACAACCGCCCGGTCGTAGCCCGCCTCGACGATCCGCCGGGGGGACTCGCGGCGGTTCACGTAGCGTTCGATGATGTCGTCCAGCACCTCGTAGGGGGGGAGCTCGTCCTGGTCGAGCTGCCCGGGCGACAGCTCCGCGGAGGGCGGCTTCTCCAGCACGTCCGGGGGAATCACGACCGACTCCCCGACCTCGTTCCGGTAGCGGCTCAGCTTGTAAACCAGAGTCTTGGGCACGTCCGAGATCACCGCGAGTCCCCCGCTCATGTCCCCGTAGAGGGTGCAGTAGCCGACGGCCAGTTCGGATTTGTTGCCGGTCGAAATCAGCATGTGACCGTATTTGTTGGAAAGGGCCATCAGGATGTTCCCCCGGATCCGCGCCTGCAAATTCTCCTCGGTGTGATCCCACTCCAGGCCCGCGAACTCCTCCTCGAAGAGGTCCAGGTACGCCTCGAACGTCCCCTGAACCTCGAAGCGGCGCGTCTCGATGCCCAGGTTCCCCGCCAGCGCCTCGGCGTCGGTCACGCTGGCCTCGGAGGAGATCTCGGTGGGCATCATCACCCCGAGGACGTTCTCGCTCCCGAGGGCGTCCGCGGCGAGGGTCCCCGTCAGGGAGGAATCGATGCCCCCCGAAAGCCCCACGACCGCGCTCCCGAAGCCGCATTTGGCCATGTAGTCCGATAGCCCCAGGGTCAGGGCCTCGTACACGGCCGCGGTCGTGTCCATGAACTCGGGCTGGGCCCGCCGGGCCCGGGCGGAGAGGTCCACGAGCATGAGGTCCTCCTCGAAGGAGGCGCCCTGGGCGAGGATCTCCCCGGTGGGGCTCACCACGAGCGAATGGCCATCGAAGATCAGCGAGTCGTTGCCGCCCACGAGGTTGCACATCACGATCGTCGTGCCGTATTTCTCGGCCAGCCGCTGGAGCATCTCCGCCCGGAACCGCTCCTTGCCCCGCACGTAGGGGGACGCCGAGAGGTTCACCAGCAGCCCGATCCCCTCGTCCTCGAGGTCCTCGAGGGGATTGTGGTCGTAGCGGGGCTGACCGTAGCGGCCGGTGAACTCGGGGTCGTTCCAGATATCTTCGCAGATCGTCACGGCCCCGGGCGGATCCGTGTTCAGCGACACGCTGCGCTTTCCCGGTTCGAAGTGCCGGGCCTCGTCGAAGACGTCGTAGGTCGGAAGAAGCTGCTTGAAGTAGGTGGCCTCGATCGACCCGTCCCGAAGCAGGGCGGCGGCGTTGCGGGCCGACTTGCCCACGCCCTCCCGGCTGCGGCCGGCGTAGCCCACCAGGACGTCGACGTCCTCGACCTCGCCGGCGAGGGTCCGCAGGGTCTCCTCGCTTTCCTGGAGGAACGACGGACGGGCCAGCAGGTCCCGCGGGGGGTATCCGCACACGGCGAGCTCCGGGAAGCAGACAAGCTCGGCCCCGCGCTGACGGGCCGTCCGGACACGATCGAGGATCGTTTCGGCGTTGCCCTCGAAATCGCCCACGGTCGTGTTGATCTGGGCGACGGCGATTCGCTCCGGATCCACGGGTCCACCCAACCTCCTCGGTCCCTCAAGGTCGCCTCGGTTCGTGCACCGGAAGAGGCGCCATTGTAACACGCGCGGAGAATCGTACGGACGGCCGATCCGACGCGCGGTGCCCCCTGCGGCCCCGACTCCCCGGGACCTCGGTCTCGGTGCGGGCCTTAGGCCTTCCCTCCCGGAAACGACTCAACCTTCCCCTCTGTTCCTCGACGGACAGCCGCCCCATCACATGCTCCCTCCCCCTCGACGGGAGAGGGCTAGGGTGGGGGGGTGAACGAACGTCCCCCGGACCCCACCATCCTCTCTCTAACTCTCTCCCGTCAAGGGAGAGAGGACTCCCTTCAGGACGGTCCACGCTCGCCCTCCCCCGGGGGAAACAGAGAGGACGATAAGAACGGGCTTTTCAATCCGTGGAAAATATCGGGGTTTTCGCCATCGAACCATGAAGCCGGAGAACCCGGCCTGATCCAGGA
>CAZEBV010000038.1:0-14447 GCA_964510695.1 uncultured bacterium | reverse complement strand
CGACGACGGGCCCGCCACGGCGTCAGTCGCGCGCCTGAACGCCGAGTACGGGATGGATCTCTCGAGCCCCAAGGACGGGGTGAACGAGGACATTGCCGCGAAGGTCCGCGCGGAGTACCTGGACCAGCCCCTCGAGGAGGTCCAGGGGGATGACGCGGCCGCCGGCTCCGCCGGAAAGATTGACGAAGCTTTCGAGCACGTCAAGGATTTTCGAGGGTTCTCGGTGCTCAAGACCCTCGGCCCGGATGAGCTCGAGCTGATTCTGGACCACTCCACCCGGGTTTCCCTCGAGGAGGACGAGGTTCTCTTCGAGCAGGGATCGTCGTCCTCGGATTCGTTTTACGTGGTGCTGGAGGGTCAGATCGGGATCCTGAGGGGAAACGGGGACGACCGGCGGTCCGTGAACACCATGGATCGAGAGGAGATCTTCGGGGAGTTCGGCTTGTTCACGGGGGAACCCCGCCTCGCCGGGGCCCGGGCCAACCGATCCAGCGAGGTCCTGGAGGTTCCCCGTGAGGCCCTGGAAGCCCTGAAACGGGAGTCCCCGAATCGGTTATCCCGCCTGTATCAGGAGATCATGGACGTCATGGTTCGCCGCGTCGACGCTCTCGCCCAGAAAAGCGAAAAAGCGCAGTACTGGCTCTGAGCTTCATCCTTCCTCCCGCCCGATTGCCCGTCCTCCCGGGCCCGGTCCTCCCCGAAGGCGCCGTGATGTCGTTTGCCGTCCGCCGGAGTGTCCTGGTCCCGTTCATCGGCCTTCTTCTGCTGATGACGACCGGTCTCCCCGGGTTCGCGACCCCGGCGGACACCCCGCCCCTGGAGCTTCGCGTGGTGGGGGCCCAGGGTGGGGCCGAGGTGCGCGCCGACACCGCCGAGGGCTGGTCGAGCGTCGACACGGGCGCGGCGCTGAACCCCGGCGACCGGGTGCGCACCGACGCCGGCGGGACCGTCACGCTGGCGGCCCCCGGGGTCTCGGTGGTCGAATTGGCCCCTGACGGGGAGTTGGCCGTGGATCGACTCGACCGATCCGCCCGTCCGGCGCCGCCCGGAGCCTCCTACGAGCGCATCCTGCGGGACGAAATCGGCCTGGAATCCCCCCGGGGCACCGTGCGAGTCTACCTGCATCCTCACGAGGACGTCGAAAGCCGGTTTCGCCTGGAGACCGTGAACGCCGTGGCCGGGGTGCGCGGGACCACCTTCGAGTGTTCCTCCGCGGGCGGAACGGCCTGCTCGGTGCTGTCGGGCCGCATGATCCTGGGGCCCGCCTTCCACCCCCAGCCCGAGGACTGGTACCCCAACCCCGACGACTGGCAGGGGGACGGGGAGCCGGTCCGGCTGGGGGAGGGTCAGGCCAGCCGCCTGGACCCCGGCCAGAACACGCCCACGCCGCCGGAGACCCTCGATCCGGAGGTGCGCCGGCGGCTGGAGCGTTTCCGGAAGCGCGCCCGTTCGAGGCTGCTGGACCTGGCGCTTCGGGGGCTGGGGGACGGCGGCCTCGTGCCCGGGACGCTGGATCTGGACGTCGAGGAGGTCCCCCGCACGAAGGGGCGCGGCAACAACCCCCTGGATCCGGAGGAGCCTCTCGGCCCGGAACCACAGGGCGAATTCAGTGAGCCGATTCTGTAATGGGTTTTTCCTTCCGGTGTTCCTGCGTTGGTCTGGCGGTGGTTCTGCTGGCGGCGGTTCCGGCGGCGACGGAAGCCGAGACCCGCCGCCCGGCTCCGATCGACCGGGGCGAGGAGCCGACGGCTCCAGGGGAGGCGGCCGGGGAGCGTGAGCTCTACGTGCCGGTCGAGCGGGACCTGGTGCGCCGGGCGGTGACTCGGATCGTGGAGGCCTGGAACCGGCGCCGCCTGGAGGCGGTGCTGGCCCCGGGGTTCTACGACCGGGAGCGGCTGATTCGCGCCCTCGAGACCGACGTTCCCCACGACGCGCGGCTGCGGCTGATCGCCCTGCGGGACGTGATGGTGCTGGATCAGTCGCTGGGGATGCCCCACCCTGACGGGTCCGTGCCGGTGGTGACGCAGGTCCTGGTGGAGGCCCGCACGCAGATCACCTGGAACGATCCGAACCTGGGGTTCCAGCGGCAGGACGGAGTTAACGAATACCGCCTCACCCTGCGCTACCGCCTGCAGCCCCGAACGGGCGCCGCCGGGGGATCCTGAGTCCCGGCGGCCTCAGGCCGCGGAGCGTTCCGGACGAAACAGGAAACACGGATCTACTCATAAACACGCAAAGGAAACGAACCACCGGGGGACCGACCTCGCAGGGGGCGAATCCGTGGTGAGGATGCTTCGACGAACGGGATTTTTGCTGGCGGCCCTCCTGCTGGCGGCGGGGCCCGCCCGGGGGCAGGCGCTGCTGGAGGGCTGGCAGGCCTGGCACGAGGCCGGTCTGACCGGCGTTCGGTACGCCCATCACGGCGACGAGACCGTCACGCCCTACCCGGTGGACGGCGACGACGCCTACCTCGAGTCCAACCTGCAGTCCTGGAACGTTTCGACCCCGGGGCACGAACAGCGGTTTCAGCTTCAGACCCTGGGCGGAAGCGACACCGTCTACCGAAGCGACGACAACCAGCCCCAGGTCGAGCGGGTGCAGTACTTCCTGGAGGAGGGCCGCACGGCGGTCCCCTACCGGATGCACCTGGGGGATTTCTACGGCGAACTCTCCCAGCAGACCCTGGAGCGCCCCCTCAAGGGACTACAGCTGGAGTTCCAGCCGGACCTGTTCGGGGCCGACTACACCACGTCGCTGCTTTTTTTGAACGGCATCATCCACCCTGACTGGCGCCACCTCGATAACCACACCGGCTCCAGCCACGGGGTCTCCTGGATGGTTGAATCCGGGGACGCGAAGGTGGACGTGCATTACCTCTACAACCGGCTGCGCGACACCGGTCCACTTGACCGGCGCGACCAGAACGTGCTGGGGTTTGCGCTGGCGGACCGGCTGGGCTGGTTCCCCGGGACCCCGCGCCTGGAGGCCGAGGGCAACTGGTTCGGGGGGGACGTGGCGGTTTCCCCAAGCCGGGTCCGGGAGGACCGGGACGCAAGTTCCTTCCTGGTGACCCTGCGGGACTGGCCGGGCGCGAGCGGGTGGGGATACGGCGTCGAGTACGAGGATCATTCCCGATGGTACAATCCCGCTGGGACCCCCGTGAACCCCGATCGGGAAATCCTTCGCGGGGATCTGTTGGGCCGGGGGTTCGGTCAGCGGATCAAACTGCACGGGGAGGACCACGAGCGCAGTGAAAGTACGCTGACTCCCCTCGAGGAACGGTTCTACTCGCTGAGCCTGGAGGGGAATTGGGGACAGCGCCTGAGCCACCGGCTGTACGCGGCACGGGAGGATATCGAGGGAGGACCGTCCGGACGGGACGATCGTATCGAAACGCTTCGCTGGACGGTCTACCGTGACCTCAGCGCCCGACTGGAGCTGGAGGCCGGCGTCCTGGCCCGACTGCGGGAGAATCAGTCCCTGAACCTCACGGAGGAGCGCACACGCGGCGGTCGGGCCGGACTGAAGTTCTTCCTGAACGACCTCTTCGGCGGTGGAAGTGGTTCCCTGCGGGCGGGGGTCCTGGGGCGACGGAGTACGCTCCAGCCTCCCTTTACGGTGGAGGCCTCGAGCCGGGAGTTGGAACCCTACCTGGACCTCGTCTACAGCGCCGGGAACCATTCGCTGGCCGCCCGCTGGAACACCGTGGACCAGGACCGCACCGCCGACCTGGTCGAGGACGTCACCACCTACGACGGTCGCCTGGACTACCAATACCGTCTGTCCCCGAACCACCGCCTGGATGTCTCCTACGAGTTTTACCGCCGGCAGTCGGACGCGGCCGAGGACGGCGAGTCCGGGGTCCTGTCGCTGACGGTGAAGTGGTTCTGGGGCACGGGGTCCGGTCCGGCGGCCGGCACCGAATCGCCGGGCGTCACCCTCGAGGGATGATCGCGGCCGGAGCTCGTTCGTCCGCGGGTGGCTTCAGTCCCGGAGGGGTGCGGCTTCTGGCGGCGATCCTGATCCTGGTGGGGCTGGCGGGGTGTGCCGGCGGAGGAAGCTGGCTGGCCTCCGGGGAGACGGGGTCGACGCCCGAGCGGGTACGGGGACTTCTGGATCGGCTCGAACTCGCCTACCGAACCGAGGACCTCCCCGGGTTCATGCGCTGGGTCCGGGGACGGGACCTCCTTGAATCCGGGTCGTTTCGAACGGTCCTGGAGGCTCATTTCCGAACCGTCCGGGATCCCCGGCTGAACCTGAGGGTCGATCGGATCAGGGAGGGGTCGTCGGGTCCGGTGGTTCGGCTCCACTGGGTTCGTCGCTGGCGTCCGGGGAGCGGCGGCGGGGCCGTGGAGCAATACGGCGAGGCGACCTTCCTGTTCGAGCGGGCGGGCGACGGGCTTCGGCTGGTGGGAATGCGCGGCGGCAACCCGTTCTTTTAGCGGCTCCCCTCGACGGGGCGGGTCGGCTGATCCAGATTGGGCCGACGGTCCCGGACGATGCTTCCCTCCGAGGTTTCCCGCCGGTAGATCCTCCGCTCCACCGCCCCGTCCGGCCGCCGGACGTATTCGGCGTTCTCGTCCCGCAGCTTCGGATAGTAGCGGCCGCCCAGGTCCCGGTAAAGTTTGAGCCCCCCCCGTACCGTTTCTCCGTTCGAATCCCGGCCCACCGTGTAGACGCCGGGTTTTACGCGCCGCAGGGCGGCCGACCCCGAAGGGTCCTCGACCCCGACGTACAGACGGTGTCTCTCCTTGTGGAAGCAGGCGGCGTTCAGGGCGTGCAGGTCGTCCGTGTCGTCGGGGCGTTCCCAGAGACGACCTTCGGCGACGACGTAGGTTTTCCCCGGCGCGGCGATGGGATGGCGGGCCGTGAACGTCTCGGGGGTGTGGGTCAAAAGTAGGTCCTGCTTGTGGTCCTCGAGGTGGCGGTAGTGAGTGTGGACCGGGGACGGCGATCCGGCCACGTCGTGTACGATCACCCGATCCCCCTCGTACAGGGACCGCGCCCGATCCAGGCGGGATTTGCTCCAGGCGCGTTCCAGGAACCGGTTGATGTCGGCCCGCAGACATCCCTGCCCCCGCCAGGGTTCCTCGTCGGGATGGGCGTCGGGCTCCAGCGGCTCGGCCAGACGGGCCCACAGCTCGGGGTCGTGCACGGTGTCGCTGCTGAAGAAGACGCTTTCGTCCCCGTATTCGAAGAGAAGCGAGGTGGTCGGAGGACCGTGCCAGGCGGTCGACTTCACCGGAGTGATGGTGAGCCCCGAGGCATGCTCGTGGCGGTACGAGGCGACCTCGGGGGGCGTGTAGAAAGCCCTGTCCGTGAAAGGGTAGAACACCTCCGGGTCCACCCAGGCCTCCCGGTCGGGGTCCCGGACGAGCAGCCGGGGGCGGCCCACGCCCTCGGCCAGCACGGCCCGGGCACGGTCGAGTGGCACGGGATCTCCTTCCCGGTCCACGACGTCCCAGGCGTCCCCACCCGTGTGGCGGGGCCGGAAACGAGGGGCCGGACCCAGCCGGATCGGCCGCACGAACCGCTCGAAAGGGTGATCCTCCACACGGGTCGAATCGTCCGAAAGGGTGCGGGAAAGGGCGGGCTCAAGGCTGTGGCGGCAGGCCTCCAGAACCGCCGAGGAGGCCAGCAGGGAAAGGCGGTCGAGCTTCGTCGAGCCGAAGGTCCGGTGTAAAAGCAGGTCGGACAGCCACCGGCGATGGTCGTCGTGGGCGTGGGTGATGATGACCCCGTCGAGTTCGTCCAGCACGTTGGAATCCAGCAGGGAGAGGACCGGGGCTCCGCAGTCGATGAGGAAGCGGGCGTTCCCCGCCCGAAGGTGATAGGCAATGCCCTTGCCGGCCCGGGAGGTGGTGCTGGAGTCACCCAGGACGTCGATCTCGATGTGACGGTCGCTGCTCATGATCCCGCTCCGAGGGTTAAGAATGCCGGTCCGGGGTTCACGCCGTAGACGTCGGGCTGCATGGCCCGCTTGTCCCCCCCGTTTCGGCGCCGTATCCTACGATTCGCACGAGAACGAGTACGGGCTCGATCCGGCGGGAGAGGGGATCCGAAAGTCACCCCGTCCGGGATCCCGGTCGAGCTGGAGCGGCCGGGGACGCCGACCGAGAACGCCCCAATATAACAAATTTGAGCGTGTGAACGCGATGGGCCGTCGGTTCGTTCAATGGCTTCAGGCCGCCAATCGGCCGGGCATGCTCCTGTGTCTGGCCCTCACGGCTCTGTTCGTGGGCGGCTACGCCCTGGGGTACGTCTACGAACGGCGGAACCCGGATTCGTTCACGGTGATCTCCCGCCTGGAGCTTCCCCTGGTGGACGCCCGTTTTCGGTACCTCCGCGACGAGGAGGCCGCCCGGAAGGATGTCGTCGTCGTGGCGGTGACCGAGCGGGACCTCCGTCGGTTCCGCGGGGAATTCGGGCGCTGGCCGTGGCCCCGACGGGTCTTCGCGGCCCTATTCCAGTACCTCCGCCGGGCCGAGTCCGTGTCGGTCGACGTGGGGTTCTGGGAACCCAGCCAGACGGAGTTGACCCCGGATCAGGTACGTTCCATGGTTCAGCTGCTTCGCCGGACCCGCTCCGGGGACACCGCGGACAAGCAGGCCTACGATCAGCTGATGGGGGACCTTCGGAGCCTGGCGGTTCCCGACGATCAAACGCTGGCCGAGTACACTCGACGCTACGGTCCCGTTTACCACGCCATGACCTTTCGGGCTTCCTCCCCGGGGCCGCAGGGGGAACGGGAGCGGATCGCGTCGGTCTTCGAACAACACGGCTACAACGTGCGGGGACGTTCCCTCCCGCCGCGCTCCCCGGAGGTCACCCTGCCGGTGAAGCCGCTGGTCGGGGCCTCGGCCGGGATCGGTCACATCAACCTCGAGCCGGATCCCGACGGTCCGATCCGGCGGTTCGATCCCTTCCAGGGGATCAGCGGGACCCCGTCCGGGGTCGAGCGCCCCTACCTGCCGATCCTCGGCCTGGCACCGGCCCTTCCGGGACCCGGCGACCGTCCGTCGATCCGTTACGGCAGCGGGAGCCTGAGCGTCGGCGATCGGCTGACGGTTCCGCGCGACCGCCGCGGACGGGTGCTGATCAATTACCGGGGCCCGGATCCCTACCCCGTGGTCCCGGTCGGGGCCCTGCTGGCACGGATTTACCCGTTCGCCCCCCCCGAGGAGACCCTCGAACCGGCGTGGTTCGAGGGTCGGCACGTGCTGATCGGCGCCACCGCGCCCGGGCTATTCGACCTGACCTCCACCCCGTTTGGGAACCGGGTTCCGGGCGTACTCAACCACGCTCACATCCTGGACATGGTCCTCTCGGAGGATTTTCTGCGGCCGATTCGTCCCGCCGAAACCCTGCTGGCCACGGCGGTTCTGGCCCTGGGCCTGGGCATGGCGGCGACGTATCTTTCGCCGTGGATGGCCGCCCTGGTCGGCCTGGCCCTGGGCGGGGGCTACCTGGGGGGCGGGATCTACCTCTTTCGGCGGGACGTTCTGATCAACCTTTCCTGGCCCCTGACGGCCGCCGCCGGCACCTACGGGGTGGTTACGGCTTACAGCCTTGCCTTCGAACAGCGCCGCCGCCGGCAGATTCGGGAGGCCTTCGGACAGTACCTGGCTCCGTCCGTGCTGGCGGAGGTCCTCGAGAACCCCGGGGAGCTTCGCCTCGGGGGAGAACGCCGGGAGATCACGGTGATGTTCGCGGACGTGGCCGGGTTCACGAGCTTCAGTGAGAACCGTCGGCCCGAGGAGGTGGCCGACGTGATCAACGATCTGCTGACGGACCTGACCGAATGTGTCTTTGGACACGACGGCGTGCTCGACAAATACATCGGGGACGCGCTGGTGGCCGAGTTCGGCATCGTCCCGGGCGAGCCCGACCGCCACGCCCGGCGGGCCTGCGAGGCGGCGCTGGATATGCGAACGCGCATGGAGCAGCGCCGACGCGAGAGCGATGCGCCGGGGCGGACCATGAGCGTGCGCATCGGCCTGAACACGGGCACCGCGGCCACGGGCAACATGGGCTCGGAGATGCTGTTCGACTACACGGCGATCGGTGACACGGTCAACCTGGCCTCCCGACTGGAGGGCGCCAACCGAATTTACGGCACCACCGTGCTGGTCACCGAGACCACCCTCGAGCGGGCGGGGGACGCCGTGGAGGCCCGGCGCATCGACCGCCTTTCCGTCAAGGGACGGGATCGCCCGGTGATCGTCTACGAGCTGCTGGGTCGGTCGGGGGAGGTGGAGCCCGAGGCGCTGCGCCGGCGGGATCAATTCGAGGAGGGGCTCGAACGGTACTGGCAGCGGCAGTGGGACGAGGCCCTAGGGACCTTCGAGGACCTTCTGGAGGTCACGCCGGAGGATCCCCCGGTGCGGCTCTTCCGGGACCGCTGTCGAGCCTACCGCGACGATCCTCCGCCGACGGACTGGGAGGGGGTCTTCAGGCTGGAGGAAAAGTGACGTTCGATTCGGTAATCTTCCCCTCACGGGAAACGCTCGCTCGAATCGATGTCCCCTGGAGGAGACAGCATGACCGACGCCGTCGATTACGAGACCTGGGCCCGTCGCTTCGCCGAGGTGGGAAGCGCCCTGTCCGAGAAACGGAACCTCCAGGACCTGCTCTCCACGATTCTGACCGAGATCCGCCGCCTGACCCGAAGCGACGCCGGCAGCGTCTACCGGCTCGTGGACGGGGAGGAACGGGATCCGGTGCTTCGTTTCGAGCGTGCCCAGAACGATTCCGTGGAGCTTCCCGAACGGGATTTCACCCTGCCGATGGACCGCACGAGCCTGGCCGGATACGTGGCCTGCGAGGGTGAGGTTCTCAACCTCGCCGACGTGTACGAACTGCCGGACGGGGTTCCCTACGGGTTCGACCGGTCCGTCGACGAGACGCTGAATTATCGGACCACGTCCATGCTCGTCGTTCCGCTCCAGAACCGCGAGGGCGAGGTGCGCGGCGTGCTTCAGCTGATGAACCGAAAACGGGATTTCGACGCTCCGATCCGGGAGACCGAGGTGGAGGCCTACCCTGAACCGGTGACGGAGATGGTCGAGGCGCTGTCCTCCCAGGCCGCCGTGGCCATCGAACGGGCCGAGCTCGACGAGTCCATCGAAGCGATGATTCACAGTATGATCCGTTCCCTGGTCAACGCCCTGGACGAGCGGGACGAGATCACCACCGGACACAGCCGACGCCTCGCCGAATACGCCCTGGCGCTGGCCCGCGGCATCAATCGGTCCGACGCGTCCCCCTGGTCGGAGGTCACCCTGTCGGACGAGCAGCTTCATCTGCTGTACCATGCCGCCCTGCTGCACGACATTGGAAAGATCGCCGTCCCCGAGGACGTCCTCAACAAGAAGAACCGCCTCTCCGACCAGACCATGGAGACGATCCGGTTCCGACTCGCCTACCTGGAAGCCAGCGGTCAGGCGGAGGACACCGGGTCCCTGTACGAACGGCTCGAGGCCATCAACGAGAGCGGCTACCTGGAGGAGGACGACGCGGCCTTCCTCGAGGACCTTCACGCGCGGACCTACCGGAACCCGGACGGTCGGACGTGTCCCTGGTTGACCGACCCGGAATACCGGAATTTGTCGATCGAACGGGGCAACCTCACCGACGAGGAACGGACCACCATCGAGGACCACGCCCGGGCGTCCTACGAGATCCTCACGGAGATAGAGTGGACCCGGGAACTCGAACGGGTTCCCCGGATCGCCAGCCTGCACCACGAAAAGCTGGACGGGTCGGGGTATCCTTGGGGCCTGGAGGGCGACGAGATTCCGCTTCTGGCCCGGGTGCTCTGCGTGGTGGACATCTACGAGGCCCTCACCGCGAGCGACCGGCCCTACAAGGCGGCCAAGTCCGACGAAACGGCGCGGGCCATTCTCGAGGAGGAAGCCGAACTCGGGCACGTGGACCCCGACCTGGTGGACCTGTTCTTCGAGGATGAGCTGTACGATCGCCCGATCGCGGCGACCGGCGAGATTCGTCGGTTTTAGACTTCGGCCGGGGGCGGAGTCTGTTCGCCCGGAGGGACGCGGATCGGGCAAAGCCGACCGATTGAAATTCCGGGGAGGGAACACACTGGACTGTTTACATCCCCCCGGGGTGAGCTAAAGTGTGGTGTCGGAGCCGCGTGAGGTGATCAGCCCGGGTTCGGGGCGTGTGTCCGCTCCGTCGTCGTTCTCCCGGCAGTTCCTCCAGCACGGGGGCTCACGATGTCCACCACCCGGCAGGTCGAGGGTGGGGGAGGTACCTCGACGAACCGGGACGAAGTCGATCCGGAGAGCACCCGGTTTTCGTGGGCCCGTGTGCGTTCCCTGATCGCCCGCTACGTCACCCACAGTGACCGCTCCCGCATTCGGGAGCTCATGTTTCGGGTCCAGGCCCGCCGTCAGTCCGAACCGCGCATTCAGACCCTGATCGGTGCCTTCGGGCTGCTGGTTTTTCTCATCTGGCCCACCGACTTCTTCCTCTTCCAGGACCGCAGCGTCATCAGGATTTTCTCCGCCTGGCGCATCTTCACGTTCCTGACCATGGGGTTCCTTTATTTTTTGGTCTACTGGATGAACCTGGTTCGGGAGCGGACCATCTGGTTCCTCGTCCTGTACCTGGCCGTCTACTTCGGACTCACGGGCTACATGTTCGGGGAGGTCCGCGGCCTGAGTTTCCCGTGGTTCTACGTGGCCTACATGATCCCGATGTTTTCCATCACGATGGGGTTGGATCTGCTGCCCCGGTTTCTGGCCAGCATTGTCGTCACCGGTTCGTACGTGGCCTGCTACATGTACAACGTCCCCGGCTCGCTGCAGTACCCGGACCTTCATCAGTTCGTGCCGCTCACCGGGTCCGCGATCTTCCTGTTCACCATGATCGGCCATTCGCTGTATCACCTGGACAGGATCAACTTCTTTCAATCCCGGCTGGTCAAGAAGCAGCGCGAGCGGGTTCGTCAGCTGGCGCGCCGGGACCAGCTGACCGGACTCTACAACCGGCGGGAATTCGAGGATCGCTTCGAGAACGAGTTCGAACGGGCCCGGCGCTACGGCATGGACCTCTCGGTCATGATGCTGGACCTGGATCACTTCAAGGAGGTCAACGACACCCACGGCCACGCGTCGGGCGACGACGTGCTGTCCGCCGTGGGGCGGGTGATGAAAAGCTCCACCCGTCAGGTCGACATCGCCGGACGGTACGGCGGCGAGGAGTTCACCATGGTGCTGCCGGAAACGGACCTGGAGGAGACCCGACCGATGGCTCACCGCCTGAAGGAGACCATCGCCGGGCTCGAGTTCGAGGCCGACGACGGGCAGCCCTTCCAGGTTACGGCCAGCATCGGAATCGCGGAGTACCAATCCTCCGACGGGGACCACGAGGACATTATCAAGCGCGCCGACGAAGCCCTCTACCGGGCCAAGGACCGCGGTCGTGACCGGGTGGTGCTCGCCTCCGAGCTCTGAAGCTCCGCCTTCCCCACGCACTATCCCGTTCGAACGTCGCCCCGGATGCCTGAGTTTGAATTGATAATCTCTTGGTTCCTCCGCGCATCCGGAGACGATCCCGGGCGTCCCCCGGCAATCCACTCGAACCTCGAGGTGAACGGGATGGACTTCTCCCTGACCGACGAACAGAAACAGATCCGAAGGAGCATCCGAAAGATCTGTGGGGAGTTTTCCGACGACTACTGGCGGGAGCTGGACGAACGGGACGCCTACCCGGAGGCGTTCGTGGACACCCTCACCGAGGGCGGCTGGCTTTCGGCGCTGATTCCCGAGGAGTACGGGGGTACCGGGCTGGGCCTGACGGAGGCCTGCATTATCCTGGAGGAGATCAACCGATCCGGGGGCAGCGCCGCGGCGTGTCACGCCCAGATGTACACCATGGGGGCCCTGCTCCGGCACGGAAGCGAGGCCCAGAAGGAGCGCTACCTGCCCGCCATCGCCTCCGGTGATCTTCGCCTCCAGGCCTTCGGGGTCACCGAGCCGGACGCCGGCTCCGACACCACCAGCATCGAAACCACCGCCGAGAGGGACGGGGACGTCTACCGGGTGAACGGCCAGAAAGTTTTCATTTCCCGGGTGCAGCACTCCGACCTGATGCTGCTGCTGGCGCGCACGACCCCGCGGGAGGAAGTCGAGAAGAAGACCCGGGGAATCTCGCTGTTTCTGGTCGACCTTCGGGAATCCCGTGAGGGGCTCGAGGTCCAGCCCATCGACACCATGGTCAACCACGAGACCAACCAGCTTTTCTTCGACGACCTGACGGTGCCGGCAGAGAACCTCATCGGCGAGGCGGGGCGCGGGTTTTACTACGTGCTGGACGGCATGAACGCCGAGCGTATCCTGATTGCCTCCGAGAGCGTCGGCGACGGGTATTTCTTCGTGGATCGGGCCACCGACTACGCCAACGAGCGGGAGGTCTTCGACCGTCCGATCGGTCAGAATCAGGGCGTGCAGTTTCCGATCGCCGACGCCTACATGCAGGTGGAGTCCGCGGCCCTGATGCGCTACCGGGCCGCAGCGCTCTTCGAGGGCGACGAGCCCTGCGGAGCGGAGGCGAACATGGCGAAATACCTCTGTTCCAACGCCGCCTGGGAGGCCGCCAACGTGGCGATGGACACCTTCGGGGGACACGGGATGGCCCGGGAGAACGACATCGAACGCAAGTTCCGTGAGTCCCGCCTCTACAAGGTGGCCCCCGTCACCAACAACATGATTCAGAACTACATCGGTGAACACGTGCTGGATCTTCCGCGGAGTTACTGATGGCGGATCGATTCAGGCCCTGCGTGCGTGAACGATCCGCAGGGGAAGGCGGCGGCCGATGAGCCTCGAGGGGCCGTTTCGAACGGTGCTGTTCACCCCGGCCGACGACGAGGAAAAGCTGCACGGGGCCCTCGAGAGCGAGGCCGATGCGCTATTCTTCGACCTCGAGGACGGGGTCGATCCTTCACGGCGGGACGAGGCCCGCGGGATCGCCGCCCGGGTGCTGAAACAGGCCCCATCCCGGGACCGTCCCGTCCTCGTGCGCGTCAACGCTCCCGGTACCGGGCGGATGGAACAGGACGTGCGGGAAACCGCCGGGGCGGGCCCCGACGGATACGTGGTCCCGGGGGTCGAATCCCCGGAGGACGTGCGGGCCGTTCGGGAGGTCCACCGGTCGGCCGCCGGGACCGAGGATTCGCTGGAGGTGGTTCCGGTCGTGGAGACGGCCGTCGGCGTCCGTCGAGCCTACGACGTGGCCCGGGCCGAGGGAGTGTCCCGCCTGGCCCTGGGGTCCATGGACCTGCTCAGGGACCTGGGTGCCCGCTGGACCCCCGACGGACGGACCATCAACCCCGTGCGGTCCCGTCTCGTGATCGATTCCCGGGCCGCCGGCATCGAACCGCCCCTCGACACCGTCTGGCCCCGACTGGACGACCCGGAGGGGCTGCGGGCGGAAGCCCGCCGGAGCGCCGACATGGGGTTCCAGGGAAAAATGCTTCTGCACCCCGCCCAGATCGAGCCGGTCCGGGAGGCTTTCACGCCCACGGAGGACGAGCTGGAGTGGGCTCGAGCAGTCGTCGGGGCCTTCGAGTCCCGGGAGGGTCGGGGGTCCATGACGGTGGACGGCGAGTTCGTCGACCGGCCGATCTACGAGCGCGCACGGTCGATCCTGGCGCGTGCCGAGGACGCCTGAGCACCCCGGTGCATCCCGTACGACGATGAACCCCTGAGAGGAGGCTGAACCGTGCCCAAGAAACCGAGCTGGGACGGACGGTATTTCGAGGATTTCGAGGAGGGGGACGTCTTCGACCACCCCCACGGACGAACCATCACCGAGACCGAGAACACCTGGTTCACTCACCTGACCCTGAACACGAACCAGGTGCACTTCAACCAGCATTACGCCCGCGGAACCGAGTTCGGCCGGACGCTGGTCAACAGCACCCTGACCCTGGCCATGGTGACCGGCATGGGCGTCACGAACGTCAGCGAGAACGCCTTCGCGAACCTGGGGTGGGACAACGTCCGACTTCCCAACCCGCTCTTCGTGGGGGATACGCTGTACGCGCGAACCGAGGTGACGAACCTGCGTCCGTCCGAGTCTCGACCCGAGGTCGGGATCGTGACCGTCCACAGCCAGGGGTACAGGGAGGACGGTACCGTGGTCATCGAATACGATCGCACCGTGATGGTCTACCGGGAGGGCGAATCCCCGAAACGGAATCGACCCGAGCCGCGGGGAGGGGCTGAATCGTGACGTCGGTTCTGGACGGCATCACGGTGATCGACGTCACGCAGAACGTGGCCGGTCCGTTCTGCACACAGATCCTGGGGGACCTCGGGGCCGAGGTTATCAAGATCGAACGCCCCGGTTCGGGGGACGACTGTCGTTCCTGGGGACCCCCGAACTGGGACGGTGAGGCGGCGATCTTCCTGGCGTTGAAC
>CAZEBV010000037.1:0-14874 GCA_964510695.1 uncultured bacterium | reverse complement strand
GTCGTCCCATGAACAGCCGCATCAAGGTGGAAAGGACGTTCACGTCGAAAACTCCTTCGGCATCCAGCGTGGAATCAGAAAAAACGCTCGGCACACCCGCTCCGGGAATTGGATCAGCAGTAGGGACGACCGTCCTCCGCGTAGGCGGCGGCGGAGCGGTAGAGGTTGGTGGCCATCAGGCTCTCGGCCTGCCCTGCCCGGTCCCGGTAAATCGACGCGGCGGCCTCCTGAACGGCCTCTCGCTGGGGGGCCGCCTCCAGCGCGAAGTCGACCAGGTGGCAGGCCACGCGGTACTTCCCCTCCCCGGCCAGGGACCGGGCCCGATCGAGCAGGGATTCGGGACCGGCCGCAAGATCGGCGATCTCCCGGGCCAGCGCGGGACGGGAAGCCGGTTTCAGCTCGCCGGGACGGCCGGACCACCATCCTCCGTAGCGGCGGATCACGTTGCGCACGATGAACTCCGCCTCGTCGTAGAGGGGTTGAAGCCACGGTGAGTCCGAGGCCGGGACTGCCACCTCGTGAAGAATATCCACGTGAGGGGGAGAACCGTCGTTGAGCGCCTCGAGGGTTCGGTCCACCAGAACCTCGAGGAAATCGGCCGTTTCAAGAAGCATGGTGTGAATCCGATCGGGGTCGTCCACCACGGGGTCCCCGTGACCGGGGCAGAGGGTCGACGGTTCCCGGGCGGCCATGGCCCGCAGGCCCGCCGCCCACTCGCCGGGGTAACGCTGGACCTTCTGGGGGTTCCCCCCGTTTGGCAGCACGGAGATAAACAGGTCCCCGGGGCACAGCACGTCCCGTTCCGGACAGTAGACCCAGGCGGCGTCGTCGGTCTCCCCGCGGCAGGCACGGACCTCGAAGGTGAGGTCCCCGACCGAGATCGTAACGTCGTCCCGGAAGGTTACGTCGGGGACGAGCTCGGGGTAGCCGAAACGATCCGCGTCGTCGCCCTCCCCACCCAGCGATTCCTCCACGTCCCCGGCAAACTGCCGGGCGTTGATTGCACGATTGTGACCGCGTGTCCGTTCGTAGCGCCGGAACCTCTCCTCGATGGCCTCCTGGGCAACCACCCGGGGACGGGGTTGATCCTCCACCATGAAGGCGTGCACGCCGTAGGCGTGATCCACGTGGCCGTGCGTCAGGATGGCGGTGTGGAGCGGGCCGGGGACGTGCTCCCGGATCAGGGCGTCCAGCACCGGCGCTCCGTCGGCCGTGCCCGAATCCACGATCACCAGTCCGTCCCCGGTGTCGAAGGCGGTAACACCGGCAAAAATCGAAGCGTAATAGGTCCCCTCCGCCACCTTCACGGCACGGTCCCGCTCCTCCTCGTCACGATCACGCATGTCCTCGAACTGGTCCACAACCGGGTTCGCCATGTCGGTCACCTCCGACGCGAGGTCTCATTCATCACTGTTCGAACCACCGGGTGGTGCGAACGCTTCCCCGGGTATCGCTCGAACATAATAGACGAACCCCGAGCGATCCATGTCCATCGGCACGAACCCGGTTTCCTCCAGCTTTTCCGAAAGCTCGGCCGGACGGAAGAATCGACTCCCCATGCCGGTCAGGGTCTCGACCCACCACAGCAGCCGTCCGGCCAGCCGTGAAGGATCGAACTCCTCGAACACGAGGGAGCCGCCCGGGTGAAGCACCCGCCGGATTTCCTCCAGGAGTCGGTCGTGATTCGCCACGTGGTGGAAAGCATCCCCCATGAACACCCGCTCGAAGACGTCCGGTGGAAAGGGCATCCGAAGGCCGTCCCCCTGGACGAAGGGCCGATCGGGGCGGGCCGTGCGGCCGGCCAGGAGCATCGAACGGTTCCGGTCCAGTACGACCCACCGGTCACGGGGAAAACGAGCGGAAAGCTCCCCCGCGACCTCCCCCGTTCCCCCTCCCAGGTCGAGCATGGGTCCCCCGATCCCGGGCTGGAGAACACCCTCGAGGCGCTCCCACTCGCGCTCCATCGACAGCGCGTCGTAGAGGGGTGCCATCCAGTCGAACTGCCAGTTCGGGGCGGAATCCACGTCAGTTATCTCCCTCCGGTCGGGGGACCACCCGGAGGGCCGGGTCACGGTAGGTCCCAAGGTAGAGGTTCTCCCCGTGCTCACGGGCGCTGGCCACGTGAGCGACGTCCCCGGTGGGATCCTGCAGGCTGTGGACGATCACGCCGTCCCGGTCCACCCCGAGAACGTGACCGTAGCGCTCCGGGCCGGGGCGCATCCAGCCCGGAAGTCGAAGCAGCATTCGTCGAAGGGCGGGACGGGGACCCAGCGCGTCGAGCAGCGCGTTGCGAGGCGACGCCAGGGCCACCCAGAACAGGTCTTCCCCCCGTGTCACGTTGTCCGGAAACCCGGGCAGGTTATCGAGGAAAACCTCCGCCGTGCCCGTCCGGGGCCCCTCCAGCCAGTACCGATGGACCCGGTAGGATACGGTCTCGCAGACCAGTACGAAGTCCTCCTCACCGGAGAGAGCCACCCCGTTGGCAAACTGCAGATCATCCATCAGCACCTCCGTCCGGTCACCGGGAGGATCGTAGCGCATAAACCGTCCCCGTCCCCGGTGCTCGAGCAGGTCCGTCATGACCCGCTCGTACCCGAAGCGATCGGAGGAATCGGTGAAAAACACTCGACCGTCCCGGGTGACGTCCACGTCGTTCGTGAAGCCAAAGGACGCCCCGTTCGCCTGCCGGGTGAGCACCCGAACCTTCCCCTCGGGATCCACGGCAAGCAGCCCCCGCTCGGCGTCGGCCACCAGCAGGTTCCCCTCCCCGTCGAAGGCCATCCCGAGGGGCCGCCCCCCGGTGTTCGCGAGGACGTCGGGCTCCCCGTCGGGAGGATCCACCCGCACGATTCGCCCGTCCTCGAAACCGGTGTAGAGGAACCCCTCATCGTCAAAGACCACCGCTTCCGGACCGGTCCCGACCTCCTCGAGGAGCACCCGGGCGCCCGTCAGCGCCTGGTTGGGCTCCAGGGCACCGTCCATCGGCGGTGCCTCGGGGGGATTCCAGGACGCGGGTCGGGCCTCGACCGGCCAGGCCACGAGGTAGAGCCCCGACAGCAGCACCAGCAGAAAAACGCCACCGGCCAACGACGGCATCCATGTTCACTCCGGTCAGGGATCGGTCGGTACGGCCTCCCATGTTACACGCCCACCCCGGGAAAGAACCAAGTTCCCTCGATGGGTCACGAGCGGTCGGCGGAGCCCGGACGCTCCGCGTCCCCGCCGGCCGAAAGGTCGGGGATCGAGGCCTCCCCGGCCCGCGGAACGGTGAGCATCACCAGCCAGCCCAGCACGAACATCACGACCACGGTGCTCATCCCGAGCCGCTGGCTCCCCGTCAGGGCGGTAAGCCAGCCCACCAGCGGTGGGCCGATGAAGGAGGTCGCCTTGCCCGATAGCGAGTAAAGACCAAACATCTCGGAGCGCATCGACTCCGGGGCCAGCCGGGCCAGGTACGACCGGCTGGACGCCTGAACGGGCCCCACGAACAGCCCGAGGAAGAAGGCCCAGAACCAGAACCACCCCACCGAGACCACCACGAGGATGGCCGTGCCCCCGACCATCATCCCCACCAGCGAGAGAAGAATGATCCGCCGGCTCCCGAGACGGTCGTCGAGCCACGCGAAGCTGGCGGCACCGATGCCCGCGAACACGTTCATGGCGATGCCGAAGATCAGAACGTCCCGCTCGCTCATGTCGAACGTACCCGCGGCGTAAACGCCGCCGAGGGCAAACACGGTCGTCAATCCGTCGATGTAGATCATCCGTGCGACGAGGAACCGTATCAGGGGTCGATAACCGCTCACCTTTCGCAGGGTCCCACCGAGCTGATTCAAACCCTGGCGGACGGCCTCGAGGGGAGTCAGGCCTCGTGAGGGTCGATCCGGCGTCAGGAAGAACAGCGGCAGGGAAAAAACCAGGAACCAGGCCCCCACCAGCGGGAAAACGGCCCGAACCGGACCGGCGGCAACATCGGCCAGCAGGCGGCCCACGGCGGCGTTCTCGACGATCCCGTAAAGGGCCACCACCAGGCAGGCCAACCCCCCCGCGTAACCCAGCCCCCATCCCCACCCGGACCAGCGTCCGATGCTGTCACCGGGCGTCAGATCCGCGAGCAGGCTGTTGTAGAAGATGGCCCCTCCCTCGACCCCGACGGTGCCCGCCCCGAGGAGAACCAGCGCGAGCGGCACGTACTCCGGGGAGGGACGCACCAGGACCATGGCCGTCGTCGCGGCGACCCCCAGCAGCGTAAACACGAAAAGCCACGGTTTCCGGCGCCCACCCCGATCGGCCACGGCCCCCAGGACGGGACCCCCCAGGGCGATGATAAGGCCCGCCGCTCCGATGGTGTATCCCCACTGGGCGGTCCCGGTGGTCTCACTGAGGGCCACCTGGCGGGTAAAATAGGCCGCGAAGAGGAACGTCTGGATGACCGTGCTGTAGGCGCTGTTCGCCCAGTCGTAGATCGCCCAGGCGACGAGGCCGGCGGTGGTCGACGGTTCGCGCTGATTACTGGAGGTCGAAGTCATCGGACGGAGGCCTTTCTCGCGCGCGGTGATCGAGGGGACGATCCCGACTGCGGGCGCGGGCCTATTTTGCCTCCTGCACGCGGACACGTCACCCGTCACCCGGCCGGGGATAACTCCCGGGCGGGTGCTGGTCGGGCCCGGTCGAATGAGCTACGGTGATGCACTCCGATTGGATCCGAACGGTTTCGGAGGCGTTTCCCCTGGACCGTCTGCAGCAGGATCTACACCGGATCGAGGTCCCCCTCCCCGACAGCCCCCTGGGTTCGGTGAATGCCTACGTTCTCACGGGGAACGAACGCAGCCTCATGGTGGATACGGGTTTCAACCGGGATGCCTGCCGCGAGACCCTCGAGGACGCCCTGGACGAACTGGGCGTCGATCGGGATCGGCTCGATTTCTTCGTGACCCACCTCCACGCCGATCACTCGGGCCTCGCTCAACATCTTGCGGGGGCGGACTCTCGCCTTTACCTGAACGAGTTCGGGGTGAACGTACTCGGTTCCGACGACTGGGACCAAGCTTACGACTTCGCGGACGCCAACGGGTTCCCCGCCGAGCAGCTCGAGGCCCTGTTCGAACGCCACCCCGGCAAACAGTACAGCAGCGACACCCTCCCGAGTTTCCGTTCGCTCGAGGACGGCGACGAACTCACCGTGGGATCCCACCGGCTTCGCGTCGTCGACACGCCCGGTCACACGCTCGGGCACCAGTGCCTCCACGATCGGGGTCGGGGTCTGCTCTTCTCCGGGGATCACGTGTTGATCGACATCACCCCGAACATCTCGGTACACAGCCGGACGAACCGCTACCTCCTCGTGCATTACCTGGACAGCCTCGACCGGGTGGCCCCGCTGAACGTCCGGAAGGTTCTGCCGGGACACCGGCGGCCGTTCGAGGACCTGGCCGGCCGGGTGGATGAACTGAAGGAACACCACGGTCTTCGGCTCGTTGAGGTGAAGGACATCCTGGGGGACGGTCCCCGGAGCGCCTACCGCGTGGCCGCCCGCATGAGCTGGGACCTTCCGGTCGAGGACTGGGAGGATTTCCCGGTGGTCCAGCGCTGGTTCGCGACCGGTGAGGCCCTCGCCCACCTCTGGTACCTGGAGCACGAGGGGACCGTCGAGGTTCGTGACAGCGGGGATCGGGTGCGCTTCGAGCTGGGCTGAGCGGGTCCTTCAGCCCTCAAGCCAACGGGAGGGAGAACGCATTTTTTCTTCCCCGAGCAGGTAGGTGAGTTCCGCCCCGAGCAGGACGATCAGCCAGGAAACGTACAGTCCCAGCAGAAAAATCGGAATGATGCCCAGGGCCCCGTAGAACCGCTGGGCGGTGGTCACGCTGAACACGTACAGCAGGTTCAGGAAATTGTTCAGCTGGAGAAGGACGCCCCCGAAGAGGCCGCCCACGACGGCGTCGCGGATCTTCACGGCCGTGTTGGGCATGCTGTAGTAAAGGAACGTCGTTCCGCTCCAGAACAGCCCGAAGGGCAGCAGAAAATCCACGGTGGAGGGGGCATAGGGGATTCGTCCCAGCGTCCGGCCCAGCCGGGTCGCCTGCCACCGACCCGTTAGGTAGACCGCCCCCACCAGGGTCAGCAATCCCAGAAAAAGCACGAGCGCGTAGAGGCCCAGGCGCCGACCGAACGACCGCCCCCGGGGCACGTTCCAGATCTCGTCCAGACAGTGTTCCACGGTGAGCAGCAGGGAGGCCGCCAGGAACAGCAGTGAACTAATCCCCATCACGCCCACCTGTCCGGACCCGAGCGACTGAACGAAACCCTTCACCTGGTCGCGGATCTCCTGTTTGGTCGGCAGGTGACCCCGACCGGACTCCATCGTGGTACGGGATTCATCCAGGAGTTCCATCTGCGGGACAATCCGCACGAGCATGACCTCGATCAGCTGGTCCGTTTTCTCTTCCCCCATGCCGGTCATCACCATGCTCGAAATCGTGAACGTTACCGCCACCAGAGGAATCAGACACAGGACGGACGTGTAGCTGAGGGCCGCGGCCTTCAGAAGGAGGTTCTTCTGGAGGAGGCCCTCCCACCAGGCCCGGAGCAAATCAATACCTCGGCGCGTGTCCATCATCGCTCCTCCCCTTGCTTAAGAACGAACGCGGCGGTCCCGTGGCCCCCGCTCGGCGGATGGCCGATGCTCACCCCACGTGCTGTCCGGGCAAACGGAGGCGAAAGAAAGGATGCTATATCCCTCCAACGTCGGATCAACCGTCCCCGCGGTCGACGCCGCATGCCCTACTCCGCTGTGAGCTCCGGCAGGAACCGCCGGTATGCCTCCGGAAGGTCCCGCTCGGGATCGGATCGGGCAATTCGGTCGCTCAGGTCGGCGCCGCTGAGGGTATGCCAGTAGAGCACGTTGCGATCGGCCAGGTTCCACCGGTCACGCTCGCCGACCAGGGCGGCGAGCGTTTTGGCCGTGTAGGTGGGCTCCAGGGTGAGATCGGTGTGTGCCCGCGCGAGTTCAGTCGCACGCCTTCCCGATTCGGTGGGTCGCCCGTAGTCGTCTCCGAAATAGCGGTGAAGCAGCTGGAAATCCGCCGGACTCGGACGGAAGAATCCCGTCTCCCCCGTCTCTTTGAGGCGGGCGGCCGTCCGACGAATCAGCCACCAGCAGCGCAGGTGATTGGCGTAGAGCGGTCGGGTCACCCGAACCCCGACGACCTCGCAGTCCAGGCCGGCCACGTGACAGCCCAGCGTGAGCCCGGCCATGGTTCCACAGGTCCCCGCGGCGACGAAAATTACGTCGGGCTCGGGAAGCGTCCCCGCCCGGATCTGCTGCCGCAGCTCGAAGGCCGCCTCCACGTACCCGAGGGCGCCGGTCGGGGAGGATCCCCCCATGGCAATACAGTACAATCCCGGATCCAGGCCGAGTCCGCAGCGGAGCCGACGAAGCAGAATGGAACCCAGAAGCCGTTTCTCCCCGGCGACCAGCCTGAGGTCGGGGCGGGTCGTGCTGAGGGCCCGAAGGTTGTCCTGGACGTGCTGGGTCACCGGCTGGGGAAAATGAAGCACTTCGGGCTTCAGGCCCTGCCGTCGTGCGTAGAGGCTCGTCGCCAGGACGTGGTTGCTCCCGATGCCGCCCACCGTCCAGACCCGGTCGCATCCCCGGTCCAGGGCCTCCCCGAGCAAAAACTCCAGCTTCCGAACCTTGTTGCCCCCGTACAGCGTTCCGGTCCGATCGTCCCGCTTCACGTAGAGGTTCGGGAGACCGAGGTGATCACCGAGGGCATCGAGGCGCTGGACCGGCGTCGGAAGCTCCGCGAGGCTCACGCGGGGTCGGTTCCGGGTTACCGGCCGGGGCCGCGGCGCTGAATCGCCGCCCATGAGGGACATCCTCCGGCGAACGAGGTGACAGGACGAGCCCGTAACCCTACCATTCTGGGGCGGAGTGCACGGACGCCCGCCGGTCCGGGTTGTTTTCCGGCCGCGGCGATCGACGCCGGAAGCACGGGCACGGCCCACGGAGGCACACCATGACCAGCGTCAAGGACTTCGAGGTCGACAGCCCGCCCAGCGACGATGAACTGGGGAGGGGGCGTTTCCACTTCAGCGACCGGTACTCGGTGTTCGACTGGGGAGAAATGCCGGACCGGATCCCCCACAAAGGGGCCAGCCTGTGCACCATGGGCGCCCACCATTTCGAACGGCTGGAGTCGGAGGGCATCCCGACCCACTACCGGGGCGTCCTGGACGATGGCGCCCCCGGTCCCCTCGGGGAGTGCGATCACCCTCCCTCCCGCATGTCGATCGCCCTGACCCGGGTACCCGAGCTTCCGTTCCGAAACGGCAGCTACGATTACGCGTCCTACCACCGGGAGGGGGGTGGAAATTACCTGATCCCCCTGGAAATCGTGTTTCGGAACCGGGTTCCCACGGGTTCCAGCCTGCGCCGACGAACGAAACCCTCGGATCACGGGCTGGATCGTGATGAGTGGCCGGAGGAACCCCTCGAGCTCGAGAGGCCGATCGTGGAATACTCGACGAAGTACGAGGAGAAGGATCGCTACCTGAGTCGCGAGGAAGCCGAGCGGATCGCGGGGCGGGCGGACCTGGAGGACCTGGAGGCGACGGCCCGGCAGGTCAACGCGATCATCAACGATCGGGCCGAGCGGGGCGGTTTTACCCACGAGGACGGCAAAATCGAATGTCTCTACCACGAGGGGACCATTTACGTTGCGGACGTGGTGGGCACCTTCGATGAAAACCGATTCAGCTACGGCCCTCAGCCGATCTCCAAGGAAGTGATCCGGCAGTTCTACCGCACCTACCACCCGGAGTGGATCCGAGCCTGCGAGGAGGCCCGGCAGCAGGCCCGCCGCGAGGGAAAGGTCGACTGGCGTCCCCTCTGCGAGGTCGCTCCGCGTCCTCTTCCGGATAACGTCGTCTCGACCATCCGGGACATGTACGCCGCCGGCACCAACGCCTACACCGAGCGAACGTGGTTCGAGGCCCCGTCGATGGACCGTGTGCTATCGGACCTCGAGCGTCTCACCTGAGTCCTCGGCGGCGTCGACCTCGCGCAAAAAACCCAGGACGCGTTCGTTGAAGGTCTCGGGACGGTCGATCGGGGTGGCGTGACGGCTGTCTTCGATGACCGTGACCCTCGCGTCGGGAATTCGCCGCGCGTACTCCCGCTTGGTCGAAACCGGCCAGTAATCGTCGTCCGCCGCCACGATCAGCGTCGGACAGCGAACCGCCTCCAGACGATCCGTCACGTCCCATCCGATCAGCCCCTCGAAGGCCGCCCGGTAGGCCGCCGGATCGTTGTCGAGAAACCGACCACGAAACTGCTCCCGGAGGTGCGCCTGATCGTCCCGGGGAAACAAGCGACGTGACATCAACCAGGCGAAACCACGGATCCCCAGGATCCGAAACGCCCATCGTCGGAGGTAAACCGTCAGCCGCTGTCCCCAGGTCTCGGGGTGGAACCCCGACAGGCTGTTCACCACGGTGCAGCTTCTCAGTCGGTCGGATCGACTCACCGCCATCTGGAGGGCGACGGCGCCGCCCATGGACAGCCCGAGCACGTGGAAGCGGTCGAGCCCGAGGGTCCCGGCCAGCGCGAACACGTCGTCGGCGTGCTGCTCGACAGGGTAGGGACCCGGAGGTCGCCCGGAGCGTCCAAACCCCCGAAGATCCGGTGCCACCGTGCGGTATCGAGCCGTGAAGGCGGGGTACTGGTACTCCCAGTCGCGCCCCGACGAGCCCAGCCCGTGGAGGAGGACCAGAGGAATCCCCTCCCCGTCTTCACGGTAGAAGAGGGAAAGGCCGTTGACGGTGGTCTCGGGCACGGATCATCGTCCTCGATGGGGGTCGGGTCGCCCACGCCGGGCGGGGCCGGGGATCAGGTGCCGTCCGGCCCCGGGTCGTCGTAGCGTCCCTGGAATTGATCCCGCAGTACCTTCTTGTCGAACTTGCCCGTGCTGGTCTGAGGGATCTCCTCCAGGAACTGAATGTCGTCGGGCAGCCACCATTCCGGGAAGTCCTCCGCGAGGTGGGCCTTCAGTTCCTCCTCGGTGACGGCGCCCCCCTCGGAGAGCACCACGCAGGCCAGGGGGCGTTCCTGCCACTCGGGATGACGCAGCCCGATAACCGCGGCCTCCCGGACGGCGTCATGGGCCATGAGGGCGTTCTCCAGGTCCACCGAGGAAATCCACTCCCCCCCGCTTTTGATCACGTCCTTCGTCCGATCGACGATGTCGACGTAGCCGTATTCGTCCCAGGTCGCGACGTCCCCGGTGCGCAGCCACCCGTCGTCGGTAAAGGACTCCTCGTTGGCGTCGGGGCGGTTGTGGTATTGGTCCGTGACCCAGGGGCCCCTCACCTGAAGTTCCCCGAACGCCTCGCCGTCCCGTGGAACCGGATCCCCGTCGTCGTCCAGAACCCGCACGTCCACACAGGGAACCGGCACCCCTGCCTTCGCCCGATAGCGGGACTGAACGTCGGGGGGCTTTTTTTCGATCTCGGAGACCAGCACGCTCAGGGTGCCAAGCGGGGACATCTCCGTCATCCCCCACCCCTGGATGATCGGAGCGTCGTATTCCTCCCGGTACTTCCGAATAAGTGACTCGGGGGGCGCGCTGCCGCCGACGGTCAGCCGATCGATGCTGGAGATGTCCACGTCGGGGTTCCCGTCGAGGTATTCGGCCATGTTGATCCAGACGGTCGGGACCGCCGCCGACACCGTAACGTCCTCCTCCTCGATCAGGCCCGCCAGGGCTTCGGCCTCGGTGTGGACCCCGGCGAAGACCTGCTTGCTGCCGACCAGCGTCGCCGCGTAGGGAATGCCCCAGGCGTTGACGTGAAACATCGGAACCACTGGAAGCACGCTGTCGCCCTCCCCCAGTGCGTTTCCGTCCACGTGACCCGACATCAGGCTGTGAAGGTAGATTGCCCGGTGCGTGTAGGTCACCCCCTTGGGCTTACCGGTGGTGCCGGAGGTGTAGCACATTCCGCACTCCTCGTCCTGCTGGAGGTCCGGCCAGTCGTAGTCGGGGGACTGGTCCGCCAGAAGGTCCTCGTACGCCACGACCGGTTCCAGGCTGGTGTCCGGAACGTCCTCACCCAGGACCACGTACTGCTCCACCGTCTCGAACCGATCCTGAAGGGGCTCCACGACGGGCAGAAGCTGTGGATCCACGAAAAGGACCCGATCCTCCGCGTCGTTGAACAGGTAGACGATGTGGTCCTCGGGGAGGCGGAAGTTGGCCATATGCAGGCTCCGACCGCTGCAGGCGGGGCCAAAGTAGAGCTCGTAGTGACGGTAGTGATTCGCGGCCAGGCTGGCGACGCGTTCCCCGCGCTCGACCCCGAGGTCATCGAGCCCCCCCGCGAGGCGAGCAATTCGTTCGTAGGCGTCCTGGTAGGTGTAGCGGTGGAGGGAACCATCGGCCCGTTTGGTCACGATCTCCTTGTAGGGGAAAAGCGTCCGGGCCCGATCGAGGATTTTATCCAGGGTCAGCTCGTAGTCCATCATCGGGATCGCCTCCGGCTTGGGGATGGTGAAACAGAAGTATTGGTATTCTCACCGGGAAAAGGCAAGTGACCCTTCGAACCCGGGGCGCGCGGACGGACCGACCTATTCCTCCGCCGAGGGGGCCGGATAAACCAGACCCGCCATCACGATGCTGATCTCGTAAAGGAGCCAGAGCGGCAGTGCCAGAAGCAGCTGAGTGATGACGTCCGGCGGCGTCAGCAGGGCCGCCAGCGAGAACAGCCCGACGATCACGTACCCGCGGTACTGGCGCAGGAAGGCGGGCGAAGCCAGCCCCATCCGGGCCAGGATGGTCACCACGAGCGGAAGCTCGAAGGAGAAACCAAAGGCAACGCAGAGCGCCAGGACGAAGCTGACGTAGTGGTTAATCCTCCAGTGGGGTTCCAGCCCCCAGGCGAGGTTGAACGTCCAGAGGAACCGCAGGGCCACCGGAAGCACCACGAGGTAGGCGAACGTAACCCCCACCAGGAAAAGGAACCCACCGGCCAGGCTCGCCGGCAGGATCATGGCTCGTTCACGCTCCCTGAGTCCCGGAAGCACGAACCCCAGGAACTTCCAGAGAAGCAGCGGAGAACTCAGCACGAACCCCCCGACGAGCGTAATCTTCAGGTAAAGGATAATGACCTCCGGAGGACTGAAAGTGTACAGGATCATTTCCTCGGCCTGAATTCCGCTCAGGGGGTGCAGGAGAAGCCGGAAGATCCGCCGCGCGAAAACGGCCGCGACGACGACCCCGCCCACCAGGAAACCCACCGACCAGATCAAAACCGAGCGAAGTTCCCCCAGGTGCTCCCCCACGGTCATGGTGGTGGCATCGTCGTCCGTCTCCGCCGGAGGGGCTTCAGAGGGAGTCAAAGGCGCGGCGCACCCCCTGACAGGCTCGTTCCAAAAGATCCTCGTCCATCAGTGGGGTGCTCAGGAAACCGCTCTCGTAGTAGGAGGGGGGGAAATAAAGTCCCTGCTCCAGCAGCCGGCCGTGAAACCGGGCGAAAAGGCCATCGTCACAGCGGGAGGCCGTGGTGTAGTCGACCACCTCGGTTTCCGTGAAATAATACGAGAACATCCCTCCCATCCGATGGAACTCGAGGGGGACGCCGGCCCGGTCGCTGCCCTCCCGGAACGCCGCCTCGAGGCGATCAAGCGCGTCCTCGAAGGCATCGTAGGGAGGATTGGCTTCCAGCCGCTCGAGGGTGGCCAGCCCGGCACGCATCGCCAGCGGATTCCCGGAGAGGGTCCCTGCCTGATAGACGGGGCCGTCCGGAGCGACCTCCCTCATGACGTCCTCCCGGCCTCCGAAGGCGCCCACCGGAAGTCCCCCCCCGATGATTTTTCCGAGGGTGGTCAAATCGGGGGTCACCCCGAGGCGCCCCTGGGCCCCACCGGGGCCGACCCTGAACCCCGTCATGACCTCGTCGAAAATCAGCAGACTGTCGTGCTCCCGGGTCAGGCTCCGAAGTTCCGTCAGGAAGGTTTCCCGGGGCCGTATCAGGCCCATGTTGCCCGCAACGGGCTCGACGATAACGCCGGCGATGGTCGAACCGTGCTCACGGAAGGTCTCCCGAAGCGCCTCGACGTCGTTGAACGGCAGCGTCATCGTCATCCGGGCGAGATCAGCCGGTACGCCGGCACTGTCGGGCTGTCCCAGCGTGGCTCCCCCCGATCCGGCCTGGACGAGCAGGCTGTCCCCGTGTCCGTGGTAACAGCCCCGGAACTTCAGGATCCGATCACGCCCGGTGGCCCCCCGTACGAGTCGGAGGGCCGACATGGTCGCCTCCGTACCGGAGTTCACCATTCGAACCAGTCCGATGGACGGTACCATGGCCTGGAGCGTACGGGCCATCCGGGTTTCGAGCCGGGTTGGGGCACCGTAGCTGACCCCCCGGTCGATCTGGTCCTCAAGGGCCTCCCGAACCGCCTCGTGACCGTGGCCGAGCACCATCGGCCCCCAGGAACCCACGAAATCCAGATAACGGTTCCCGTCGAGGTCCTCCAGCCAGGGACCCTCGGCCCGCTCGATGAACGGGGGGGGACCCTCCACCGAAGCATAGGAGCGAGCCGGGCTGTTCACCCCGCCGGGCATCAGCGTTCTCGCGGTCTCGAAGGCTTCACGGGACCGTTCCCGTCCCGAGAAACCGGAGGGTTGCTTCTTCGCCATGGCACGGTCTCCTTCCGTGAGAAGGGTTTCGTCCGGGCGGTGCGACGGTGAATTCTATCCTCCGCGGGGATGATATTCCTCGTGGGACCGCCGCAGGTCCTCACCCAGGTGGAGGTAGAAATCCGCGGTGGTTCCCACGTCCTCGTGTCCCAGCATCTTCTGGATGCTTCGGAGGTCGCCCCCCCGATTCATGAGATGGGTGGCAAAGGAATGACGGAGCGTATGGGGACTCACGTCGTTGAGGCCGGCTGACCGGGCGCTCTCCCGCACGATCGACCAGACTCGCTGACGCGTCATCCGCCGACCCTCTCGGGTCACCAAAAAATACGGACAGCGACCCTCCGAATCAAATTGTTCCCGCACCTCCCGGGCGTAGCGGCGCATCCAATGCAGGGCCTCCCGACCCAGCGGCACCATCCTCTGCTTGTTCCCCTTCCCGGTCACGCGAATTTCGTCCCGTTCCCAGTCCACGTGATCCCCCCGCAGGGTGACCAGCTCCGAAACCCGAAGCCCGGCCCCGTACAGCACCTCCAGAACCACACGGTTCCTCAGCCCGACCCTCGTGTCCACGTCGGGCTGCCCCAGCAGCCGCCGGACCTCCTCCTCGTCCAGGTAATCCGGATAACCCCGCCGGGGCCGGGGTGACTCGAGCTGTTCAACGGGGTTGTCCGACACGACCCCCTGACGGACCAGGTATCGGAAAAGACGGTTAAGGCTCGAACGACGCCGGGTCAGGGTGCTCTGAGCGTAATCCCGTGCGTGGCAATCCTGAAGGTAATCGGTCAGCAGGAACGCGTCGACCCCGGAGGGATCACGAACCCCCTCCCGTCGACAGAACCCCATGAAGTCATCCAGGTCTCGACCGTAGGAGCGCACGGTGCTTTCGGCCAGCCCCTCCTGCACCAGAAGGTGGGTCCGAAACGACTCCAGGTGGGCATCCCACGGGTCCGTCCCCCCTTTCGGACCGTCCGGCTCGGAGGGTGAACTCACGACGGTTCAGCCGAACCGGATGGAGTCGGATCGCCCCCGAGGCGCGTCAGGGCAAGCACGATCAAACAGCCCGAGAACAAAGAAACCACCACCATCCCCACGTGGGCATCCACGGAGGCGGGAAGCACGTTGACCGGCACCCCGTCAGCGGTTCGACGGAAGGGCCAGACTCCCCTCAAACAGCCCACCA
>CAZEBV010000036.1:6298-14996 GCA_964510695.1 uncultured bacterium | reverse complement strand
GTGACGGGCGGCGGGCCCCTCAAGGGACTGGTCTTCGACTCCCACTACGACTCTCACCGCGGCGCCGTGGTTTACCTCCGGCTCATGCAGGGGGACCTCGCGCCGGGTGACGAGGTCGAAATGATGCGATCCGACACCCGACACGAAGTCCAGGAAACCGGGGTCTTCACCCCCCGCATGGAGTCCACGGAGGGGCTTGGATCCGGCGAGGTGGGCTACTGTCTGGCCGGCATCAAATCGGTGGACGAGGTCCACATCGGGGACACGGTGACGTCCGCCGAGGACCCGCTCCCCGACTCGGAGGCCCTCCCGGGTTACCGGGAGGTGCAGCCGATGGTTTACTGCGGTTTTTACCCCATGAACGGGGACAATTACGAACCCCTTCGGGACGCGCTGCGCAAACTGGCGCTGAACGACCCGGTTTTCACCTTCGAGCCCTCGAACCTGTCGTCCCTGGGATTTGGCTTCAACTGCGGGTTTCAGGGCCTTCTTCACATGGAAGTCGTGCGGGAACGCCTGGAGCGGGAGTTCGACCTGGAACTGCTCGTCACCGCCCCCAACGTTCTCTACCGGGTTAAGAAGACCGACGGGAGCGTGGTCGACGTCGCTCACGCCGGGGATCTCCCGGAGCCCAACCACCGGGAGGAGATCCGGGAACCGATCGTAACCCTCAACTGCTACACGCCCGACGATCACGTCGGGGACGTGATGGAACTCTGCCAGAATCGCCGCGGGGACTTCGGGTCCATGGAGTACATGGACGAGACCATGGTCCGCATTACCTACGAGATCCCCCTGGCGGGAATCGTGACGAATTTCTTCGACCGTCTGAAATCCTGCACCCACGGCTACGGGTCCATGGACTACACGTTCAAGGAATATCGGGTCGGCGATCTCGTCAAACTTCAGGTGCGGCTCAACAAGGAACCCGTCGAACCCCTCTCTTTCATCGTTCATCGCGACCGGGCCTACCGGGTGGGTCGCCGTCTCGTGGAAACGCTCAAGGAGCAGATCCCCCGCCAGCAGTTCGAGGTTCCGATTCAAGCGGCGATCGGCAGCCGAATCCTCGCGCGGGAGACCAAACCGGCCCTGCGCAAGAACGTGACGGCAAAATGCTACGGTGGGGACGTCACCCGCAAGCGAAAGCTCCTGGAGCGCCAGAAGGAAGGCAAGGAGCGGATGAAACGGATGGGCGAGGTCGACGTACCCCAGGAGGCTTTTCTGTCCATTCTTTCGCTGGACGAATGATCGGTGCCCACCTTGCGATGCCGATCCGGGTTTTTACTCTTTAGGGGTTTTTCGGGCACGTGACATGCCGTCCCGTCGGGACTCCGGCGGGGACCCGAGGACCGGGAGGTTGAACCGATGCGCCTGACGGTCATGGGAACGGGGTACGTGGGTCTGATCGCGTCGGTGTGTCTGGCCGATAACGGACACACCGTGACGGCCCTGGACATCGACGAGCAGCGGGTGCGTCGGCTTCAGGAGGGGGATCTTCCCCTCTACGAACCCGGGCTGGAGGATCGCTTTGAATCCCCGGCGGTGCGTGAAAACCTGACCTTTACCGCCGACGGGTCCGCGGTCCTTGCGTCGGTGGACCTGGTTCTGATCGCGGTGGGGACCCCCAAGCGGGAGGACGGCTCCTGCGACATCAGTTACGTGTTGAACGCCGCCGAAATGATCGGTCGAGCGATCGAGAACGACACCGTGGTGGCCACCAAAAGCACCGTCCCGGTGGGGACGGGGGAACTCGTCGAACAGCGCATCGAGGATGAGCTTGAGAATCGCTTCGACGGGGAAGGCCCGGAGGTCTTCGTGGCCTCCAACCCCGAGTTTCTCCGGGAGGGTTCGGCCGTCCGGGATTTCGAGGCCCCCGATCGAATCGTGATCGGCTCGGAGTCCGGGCGGGCCCTCGAGTGTTTGGAGACCCTGTACGATCCCTTCGACGCCCCGGTGGTCCGGACCGGGCTTCGAACCGCCGAGATGATCAAATACGCCTCCAACGCCATGCTCGCCACCAAGATTTCCTTCATCAACGAGATCGCGAACGTCTGTGAGCTGGTGGGGGCCGACATCCAGAACGTCGCCGACGCCATGGGCATGGACGAACGCATCAACCGAAGCTTCCTGAACGCCGGCATCGGGTACGGGGGGAGCTGTTTCCCGAAGGACACCGAAGCTCTCGTCCAGATTGCCGGGCAGGGCGGATACCACTCCCAGATTCTGAGCGCCGTCATGGGGGTCAACCAGCAGCAGCGAACGCGGTTCGCACGTCGGGTCATTCGTCATCTCCCGGAGGACCTCACGGATCCGAGCGTGGGGGTTCTCGGACTGTCCTTCAAGCCCAACACGGACGATATGCGCGAAGCCCCCTCCGTGGACATCATTCAGGAGCTTCAGGCCGCCGGGATCGCGGTGGCGGCCTACGACCCCCGAGCCATGGAGAACGCACGGAAAAGGCTCTCGGGGGTGCACTGGGCCGCGGACCCCTACGAGGCCCTCGAGGGCCGCGACGCGATGCTTCTTTTGACCGAGTGGGACGAGTTTCTCGGCCTGGATTTCGAACGCGTGGGGGAACGGCTTGCTCATCGCCTGATCTTCGACGGCCGAAACGTCCTGCCGATGCGGCAGCTCATCGAGAAGGGGTTCGAGTACTACGGGGTGGGCCGGGGTGTGGACCGGCTTGACAACATCGTGTCTAACCAGCAGCTTCTGCAGTCGGAATAGACCGATTCCGGGCGCGAGCCCCAACAACGCCTGCTGTTTCGAGGGGCTTTGGTTCGCGCCGGTTACCTGATTCGGTTCGATCCGGAAGGATGGGGGCCTGCACATGGACGTGGTAATCACCGGGGGCGCGGGGTTTCTCGGCTCCCATCTCTGCGAACGCTACGTCGAACGGGGGGATCGGGTCCTCTGCTACGACAACCTCGTGACCGGACGCCCCGATCACGTGGAGTCCCTTCGTGAGGCCCCCAACTTCTCCTTCGTTCAGCAGGACGTGACGGAGTACCTCGACGTCGAGGCGACCTTTCTCGGGGACGGGGAGACGAACGTCGACCGGGTGCTTCACTTCGCGAGCCCGGCCAGTCCCGAGGACTACCAGGCTCACCCCATCAAGACCCTCAAGGTGGGTTCACTCGGAACCCACCGGGCCCTCGGGGTGGCCAAAAAATACGACGCCCGGTTTATGCTCGCCTCGACCAGCGAGGTCTACGGGGATCCCGAGGTCCACCCTCAGCCGGAGAGTTACTGGGGCAACGTCAATCCCCTGGGGGTTCGAGGCGTCTACGACGAGTCCAAGCGCTTCGCCGAGGCGATGACCATGGCCTACCATCGCCGCCACGACCTGGACATTCGCATCGTGCGCATCTTTAACACCTACGGTCCGAGAATGCGGCTTCAGGACGGACGCGTCGTGCCGAACTTCCTCTCGCAGGCGCTCCAGGACGAGCCCCTCACCGTCTACGGCGACGGCTCCCAGACCCGATCTTTCTGCTACGTGAGCGACCTCATCGACGGGGTGCTTCGGCTGCTGGAGGTCCCCGTTTACGAACCGGTCAACCTGGGCAACCCCCGGGAAATTTCAATCCTCGAGTTCGCCCGGCTCGTTCGGGACGTGGTGGGTTCCGACAGCGAAATCGTGTATCGGAATCTGCCCGAGGACGATCCCAAGCGTCGTCGGCCCGACCTCGATCGCGCCCGCGAGCGGCTGGGCTGGGAGCCCGAGGTCTCCCTCGAGGAGGGGCTGAGTCGCACCATCCCTTATTTTCGCGAGGAGCTCGGTCTGGCGGCCTGACCGCCCGAGCTTTCCGGTGCCGGACGTTACGATTTTTAGGACGGATGACGTAACCTTGTAACCATTTTTTAAGTGCGAATCCGATCGTGTCAGGAATCATCTCACGCAGCGCTTCGGAGGTTTCACGTTATGTCCGCCGTCAGCGACGAAGATCAGGGCGTATGCCTGTGGTTCACCGGTCTTCCCTCCTCCGGGAAAACCACCGCCGCCAAAAAAGTGGCCGACAAGCTGGAAGCCCAGGGGGAACGGGTCGAACGGCTGGACGGTGACGTGGTCCGTCAGTCCCTGACCGCCGACCTGGGTTTCTCGCGGGAGGATCGCAACAAGAACATCGCGAGGGTGGCCTTCGTGGCCAAGCTGCTCGAGCGCAACGGGGTTATCACGCTCTGTTCGTTTATTACGCCCTATCGGGCCCAGCGGGATTACATCCGCAACAACGTGGAAGACGTTCGCATCGTTCACGTGGACGCGCCCGTGGACGTCTGCAAGGAGCGGGATCCCAAGGGCATGTACGCCAAGGCGGAGGCCGGCGAGATCGAGGGGTTCACCGGGGTGGACGCTCCCTACGAGGAACCGGTGACGCCCGACCTCGTTCTGGAAACCCACGAGGAAACCATCGAACAGAGCGCGGACATCGCGGTGGCGTACCTCGAGAAGGAGGGGCTCCTCCAGGAGACACCGGACCTCGGGGACGACGTCGAGGACGAGGACGAGATCGCCGACCGGCTCAAGAACCTCGGCTACCTCTAAACCGCCGGGCGGGGTAACGGCCGTGGAGGTCATCCAAACCGAGGAGGCCCCCGAAGCCGTGGGGGCCTACGAACAGGGACGGGTCGCCGACGGGTGGATATATACCGCCGGCCAGGTGGCCCTGGACCCCGCCACCGGCGAGTGGGTCAACGGCTCCTTTCGGGCCGAGGTTCGCCGGGTACTCCGAAACGTCCTGGCCGTCGTTCGTGCGGGGGGTGGGGACCGATCCTCCATCGTGAAAACGACGGTTTACCTGACCGACCTCGAGGACTACGATCCCCTCAACGAAGTTTATCGCGGCTTTTTCGACGCCTCCCTGCCGGCCCGTTCCGTGGTGGAGGTCGCCGGGCTTCCCGGGGAGGCCGCGGTGGAAATCGAGGCGGTGGGGCGCCGGGCCTGATCCGTCAGGGGTCCTCGACGGGTCGAACGCACACCGCGAACGCCACGGCCATCCCGGCGTCGTGGGTGATCGAGCAGTCCCACCGGGTTCCCGCCGGAAGATCCAATTCCTCCCGTTCGAACAGCGCCTCCTCGACGGTGACTGCCGGTCGACCGGTGGGTTCGTGGTGCACGAAGAAATGACGGTGTCCGTCCTCCAGGGGAAGCGTGTCGGCCAGCGCCCGCTTGGCGGCCCAGTGGCCCGCCATGGCCTCGACCGGGTCGGCCCGCCGTTCGCAGTATTCGATTTCCCGACGGTCGAAATGCCGTTGGGGGGACGGTTCGTCCGGGTTCTCCAGGCGCCGTTTGAAGTCCGAGACCGACACGATTTCCAGGCCCGTTCGCATCACGGTCGTCGCCTCCCTTCGGGGTCGGGCGTCCATCCTACGATAAACTCCTCCTTCGGCGTACCCTGAGGCCGACCGCCGGATTCTCCGGCGCCAGGGTATCCACGTTCAGCGGCGGTGCCGGGGCCGGCCGGACCTCGTTCCCCCGCTCGGTCTCGATGGGCCATCACCCCGTATTGGGGACTCTTCGTTTACGGTTTACGACCCAGGGAGGTCAAACAACCATGGCGCTCTCCGTGGTGGCCACGCCCGTGGGGAACCTCCGGGACATGACGCTGCGGGCCCTGGACGCGCTTCGGGAGGCCGACGCCTGGGTGGTGGAGGACAGCCGACGTGCCGGCCGCCTGCGCACCGAGTTCGACCTTCCCGAGGTCCCCATGATCCGCTACTACGACGAGGTCGAGGAACGTCGGGTGGAGACGATCCTGAACCGCCTGAAGTCCGGCGAAACCCTGGCCCTTCTCTGCGACGCCGGAACCCCCATGATCGCCGATCCGGGGTACGATCTCGTCAACGCCGCCCTCGAGGCGGGCGTCGAGGTGCGCCCGGTGCCCGGCGTCAGTGCCCCGGTGACCGCCCTCAGCGTGAGCGGGTTCCCGGCCGATGAGTTCCTGTTCATCGGGTTTTTTCCCCGCACCGACAAGGGCCGACGGGACCGGCTGCTCGAACTTCAGCATGTTCCCGTCACGGTGGTGTTCTTCGAGGCTCCTCACCGGTTTCGTGCCACCCTGAAAGCCATTCGAAGCTACCTGGGGGACCGGCCGCTTTTCGTGGGGCGTGAGATGACCAAGCGCCACGAGGAATACCGCCGCGGCACCGCCGCCGAACTGCTGGAGCATTTCGACGAGGAGCCCCGGGGGGAAGTGACCGTGCTGATTCACCCCGGTGATGCCTCCGCCCCCGACCCGGTGGAGTATCTTCGGGACCTGATGGAGCGGGGGCTTCAGCTGAAGGACGCCGCCCGGGTCGCCGCCCGCTACTCGTCCCGGACGAACAGCGAACTCTACAAGGAGGGACTGGCGATTCAGGAGGCCCTGCGGGAGAGCGAATCGGCGTCCGACGCCGACGGGGAGCCCTCGGAACCGTGACCCGGGATCGTTTCGACCGCGAGCAGCGCCTCGTCCAACGCCTTCGCCGGGGAGGGGTGGCCGTCTTCCCTACGGACACGGCCTACGGGCTGGGCGCCAGCATCCATCGACCGCGGGCCGTCCGTCGGGTTTTCCGGGCCAAAAATCGTCCGGTGGAGAAGACCGTGCCGGTCCTCGTGGTGCCCGACCAGGCCCGCCGTCTGGCGCGGTTTGCCCCGACCGAACGGGCCGCGGCCCGGCGTTTCTGGCCCGGCGGCCTGACGCTGGTGCTGACGGCCCGGGCGCCGGATCGTCTGACGGCCGGTCTGGTCCGTGACGGGACGCTGGCCCTTCGTGTGCCGGATTATCCCCCTCTGCTTCGGGTTTTGAAGCGAGCCGGGCCCCTGGTGGGTACCAGTGCCAACCCGAGCGGCGACCCCACCCCGACCCGGGCGGAGGAGCTTGCCTCCGAGCTCCTCGAATGGGTGGACATCACCGTGCGGGGGCCGGTTCCCGGGGGGACGTCCTCGACGGTCGCTCAGTGGGGTCCCCGGAGGAATCGCTGGACGGTGCATCGAGCGGGGGCCGTGTCCCCGGATCGTTTGCCCCAATCGAACGCTGACCCCCCGATCGTAACCGAGGAGGATCCCGGATGAGGATCATTTTTGTCTGCACCGGAAACATCTGTCGGAGTCCGATGGCCGAGTACATGTTTCGGTCCATGCTGGAGGACCGGAAGGGACCTGACGTCCCCACGGTGACCTCGGCGGGGGTCTCGGCGCTGCCCGGACGTCCGGCGTCCCCGCCCGCGGTGGAGGTGCTCAAGGAGATCGGCATCGACGGCATCGAGGGGCACCGTGCCCGTCCGGTCTCGTCGCTGACGCTGGGGGAGGAGGATTACGTGCTCACCATGACCCGTTCCCACCTCTCCCGCATGCCGCCCGGCCGCCGGGATCGCGCGGCGGTCGCCTCCGTCCTCAAGACGTTCGTGGGACGCAGCGGCGGGTTCTCGGACCCCTACGGCGGTGACGTGGAGCGGTATCGATCGCTCCGGAACGACCTCGAGGACGTGCTTCGGGAACTGCTTGATACACTACCCTCGTCCGGCGGCGATTCGTTCGACTCCACCCTCGATGAAGGAGGACACTGACGTGCGGTTCGTGCTGGGGGCGGATCATGCGGGATACGCGTACCGGGAGTCGATCCTGGAGTGGCTCGAGGAGCGGGAGTACCCGGTGACGGACGTGGGCACCCGAGACGACGGGAGCTGCGATTACCCCCGGTTCGCTCACGAGGTGGCCCGTCGGGTGGCCCGGAACCCCGACGACTGTCGGGGGGTTCTCGTGTGCGGAAGCGGGGAGGGAATGTCGATGGTCGCCAACCGCTACACGGGCGTTCGGGCGGCCCTGTGTCTCTCCGAGTCCATGGCTCGAAAGACGCGAGCTCACAACGACGCCAACTGTCTGGTTCTGGCCGAACGACTGATGGCCGAAGAGGAGGCTCTCGCGGCGGTCGAGGCCTTCATCGAGGGGGGGTTCGACGGAGGTCGCCACGCCCGACGAATCGGGAAGATCGATCGTCCCCCCCTGAGGGTGTCCGAGCATTCGCTGGTTCAGGTGAAGCTTACGGAACTGCGGGACGCCTCGACCGGCGGCAAGCGGTTCCGGGAGACCCTGCGGGAGCTTGCCCGTCTCCTCGTGGCCGAGGCCACGAGGTGGGTTCCGACCGACCGGCGTTCCGTGAGGACCGAGGTCGCCGAGGCGGAGGGACGGGCACTGGATCGTGACGTGGTGCTGGCGCCGATCCTCCGGGCCGGGCTCGGGATGATGGAGGCCGCCCGGGACTACTTTCCCGACGCCGGCGTGGCGCACGTGGGGATGTCACGGGACGAAGGGACCCTGGAGGCCGAGGAATACCTCCTGGAGGTGCCGACCGACCTGGAGGATCCTCTCGTGCTGGTGCTGGATCCGATGGTGGCCACCGGCGGCACGGCGACGCGGGCCCTGGCGTCCCTGAAGGAACGGATCCCCTCCGCCGACTGGCGCCTGGTGAGCGTCGTGTCCGCCCCGGAGGGGATCGAGCGACTGCACGAGGATCATCCCGACGTGTCGGTTTACACGGCCTCGCTGGACGAGGACCTCAACGACGAGGGGCTGATCGTGCCGGGTCTCGGGGACGCCGGAGATCGCCTCTTCGGCACCGGGTGATCCTTCCTGGGGGACGAGGATTCCACGGTTCGTGAGGCGCTTCGCTACAGTCACCTCGGTCTGACGATGGTCGTGATCGGGGGCCTTTTCTTC
>CAZEBV010000036.1:0-6288 GCA_964510695.1 uncultured bacterium | reverse complement strand
CCCCCCCCCCCCCCCCCCCCCCCCCCCCCCCCCCCCCCCCCCCCGGGCGGCCCAGGGATGACGCCTATTTCGGCTGGTCGCCCTGGGGCATGCTCGGGGGATTGTTCCTGGGGATCCTCGCCGGCATGGGGTATTTCGTGAACCAGGTGCGCCGGATGGACCAGGACCTTCGAACCGAACCCCCGGACGACGACGACCGTGACCTCGACGAGTCGGTCTGAACGGTGGGCCCTCGTCCTCGGTCTGGGGCTTGTCGGCCTCCCCTGGCTGGTCTGCGAGTGGTGGGGGTTCGACCCGGCCGTTCGCACCGGGGTCCGGGTCGGCCTGGGTGTCGGGGTCCTGAGTTTCCCGGTTCACCTGTGGATCTACCGGGGTGCGTTCCGGGGACCCTTCCGTCGTGCCCTGCGGGCGATGGTGGTTTCCATGGGGTTCAAGGCCGTCGTGCTGGTGGGTACGGGCGGGTTCGTATGGTGGTGGGACGCCCTGCCCGTGATGCCCGTGATCGGCCCCTTGTTTTATGTGTTGTTTACGTTAGGATTCTTAGCCATTTCATTGAGCTGGCTCCGAGGCCCCAAAGATTCCCAGGGAACGTAAACCATGCTCCACACGATTCAGCACCATCTCCTTGACCATACCTACACCGCGTGGGAGCTGGCCGGTTACACGCTTTACATCACGAAGCACACCGTCGTGATGTGGATCGTCTCCGGGCTGATGCTCCTCTTCGTGCTGGGTGTGGCACGATGGTACCGGGGCGACCCGGTGGCCCCGCGCGGCCTGCTGATGAACACCCTCGAGAGTTTCGTGCTCTACGTTCGGGACGAGATCGTCTATCCGATTATGGGGCGTGAACACGGGGAGGACTACCTTAGTTTCATCCTGACGCTCTTCCTCTTCCTTCTGGGATGCAACCTGATGGGATTGATTCCCACGATTAAGTTCGGGGACTGGGTGATTTACCCGAGCGCCACGGCCACCGGAAACGTGTGGATCAGCGGCGGCATGGCCGCCTTCGTGCTGGGCATGGGCGTGGTGTTTGGCATCCTCGAACACGGGTTTTTCGGCTACGTCGCGAATTTCGTGCCCGAGGGCATTCCCTGGTGGCTGATTCCGCTGATGTGGCCCATCGAGGTGGTGGGCACGCTGATTCGCCACGCCATCCTCGCGGTCCGGATACTGGCCAACCTGATGGCGGGCCACGCGATTCTGTTCGGGATCCTGGGGACCGCCGCCCTGTTCGTCGGGATGGTGCCGTCCCTGGCGGGAGGATACGCCGCGGCGCTCGCCCCGGTTCTGCTGGGGCTGCTGATTTACGCACTGGAAGTTCTCGTTGCCCTGATTCAGGCGTACGTCTTTACCCTACTGTCCGTGATATACCTCGACATGCAGGTGAGTGGTCACTAGCACTTTTAACCTAGGGAGGATCGTTCACGATGGGATCGATTGGTCTGTTCGGTTTGGGATTGGGGATTGGGGTCAGCATCATCGTCACGGGAGCCGCCTACGGGATTGGTTCCCTGGCGCGGGCCGCGCTGGAATCCACGGGCCGTCAGCCCGAGGCCGGCGGTGAGATTCGGCTTCAGATGATCATCGCCGCGGCGCTGATCGAGGGCTTCACGTTCGCCGCCATCGGCGCCATTTTTTACGGCCTGGTCGTGATGGACGGCATGAACGCATCCGCTTCCGATTCCGGCGATCAGCATGCCCGGCTCGACGGTCAGAAGCCGGCCGTGCAGTCCACGTTCCACGGACACGCCGCCTGATTTCGGACGATCCCCGGCGCGCGTCGTCCCGTTCCTCCGGTCCGCTGGATCGTGAGGCGCGGGACATTCGCCGTCGGTACCTGAGAGGACGGGATCGAACATGCTGAGCAACCCCGGTCTGACGTTCTTCACCTGGGTGACGTTTCTGGTCCTTCTTGGGCTGCTGTCCCGGTTCGGATGGCAGCCGATCCTTGAGTCCATCTCGGCGCGTGAGGATCGCATTCAGGACGACATGGACTCCGCACGCCGCCAGCGTGAGGAGGCCGAAGAGCTTCTCCAGGAGCGTCAGGAGGCCCTCAACGAGGCTCGGGCGGAGGCCCGGGAAATCGTCGAGAAGGGGCGCGAAAAAGGGGAGAACACCCGGGAGGAGATCATCGAGGAGGCCGAACGGAAGGCCGAATCGATGGTGGAGTCGGCCCGGTCCCGCATCGAGGAGGAGCGCCGTCAGGCCTTCCAGGACGTTCGTGAGGACGTGGGGGACCTGGCGATCCAGCTCGCCGAGAAGATCCTGCAGGAGGAAATCGACGAGGGCGATCACCGCCGACTCATCGAGGAGTTCATGGAGGACGTCGGCGACGAAAGGGTTCAGGTCGGGTGAGCGAGTCCACCGTCGCCACCCGCTACGCCGAGGCCTTCTGTGATCTGGCCCACGAGCGGGACGTTCTCGAGCAGGCCGTCGAGGCCCTCGAGTCCCTGCGGGAGCCTCTGGATCCGGCGATCACCCGGATCTTCGGGAACCCTCAGGTGTCCCCGGAACGGCGCCACGAGGTGCTGGACCGTCTGCTGCCCGAACCGGCGGACGACGATTCGGTCGGGTCGCTCGTCCGGCGCTTCTGCAAGCTCCTCATCGACAAGGACCGCTTCCGGCATTTTCCGGCGATCGTTCGGGCCTGCCGGGACGAGGCCGATCGTCTCCTTGGCCGTAAACGGGCCCGGGTGGACACGCCCTACCGGCTCGACGATTCGAGTCGGGAACGCCTGCGGGAACGACTCGGCGGGATGTTCGACGCGGATATCGTCCTGGACGAGACGGTCGATCCCGGTCTTGGGGCCGGGGTCCGCGTCCAGGTGGACGATGTTTTGATTGACCACGACGTGCGGTCGCAGCTGAATGGGCTGCGGGAGCGGTTCCGTTCCTCGTCACGGTAGGATGTTGAAGCTGCCCCGTCCCCGCACGGTACGACACGGATTTCGGTGTGCCCATGAGCAGGGAGGTTTCGCCTCATGAACGTTGAACCGGAAGAAATCAGTCGGGTTCTCAAGGAAGAAATCGAGCAGTACGAGGCCGAGATCGACGTCCAGGAAGTCGGCAGCGTGCTCGAAGTTGGGGACGGCATCGCGCGCGTGCACGGCCTGAGGAACGTCATGGCCTCCGAGATGGTGGAGTTCGAGAACGGGGTGAACGGGCTGGCGTTGAACCTGGAAGAGAACAACGTCGGCGTTGTGATCATGGGGCCGGACCGGGGCATTCACGAGGGGGACCGCGTGGAGCGCACCGGTCGGATCGCGGACGTCCCGGCGGGGGAGGACCTCCTGGGACGGGTGGTTAATCCGCTCGGGGAGCCGCTGGACGGGAAGGGCGAAATCGCCGCCGAGACCCGCAATCCCCTCGAGCGAGACGTGCCGAACGTGCTTGACCGCACCCCCGTCGAGGAGCCCCTTCAGACCGGCCTGAAGGCCATTGATTCGATGATTCCCATCGGACGCGGTCAGCGTGAGCTGATCATCGGGGATCGTCAGACCGGGAAGACCGCCATCGGCGTGGACACGATTCTGAACCAGAAGGACACGGACGTGAAGTGCTTCTACGTCGCGATCGGCCAGAAGAAATCGACCGTGGCCGAGATCGTGAATCGGCTGCGCGAGGAAGGGGCCATGGAGTACACGACGGTCGTGAACGCGCCGGCCTCCGAACCCGCTCCGCTGCAGTACATGGCGCCCTACGCGGGCTGCAGCATGGCGGAGTATTTCCGGGACAACGGCGAACACGCGCTGATCGTCTACGACGACCTTTCCAAGCACGCCGTGGCGTACCGCCAGATCAGTCTGCTGCTTCGGCGTCCGCCCGGCCGGGAGGCCTATCCCGGGGACGTCTTTTACCTGCACTCACGGCTCCTTGAACGGGCCGCCAAGTTCCACCCGGACGAGGGCGGAGGCAGCCTCACCGCCCTGCCGATCATCGAGACGCAGGCGGGCGACGTCTCCGCTTACATTCCCACCAACGTCATTTCCATCACCGACGGACAGATCTACCTGGAGCCCGAGCTGTTCTACCAGGGGGTTCGTCCGGCGATTAACGTCGGCACCTCCGTCAGCCGGGTGGGAGGGGCCGCCCAGAACGACGCCATGAACGAGGTGGCCGGAACCCTCCGCCTGGACCTCGCACAATACCGCGAGAAGGAGGCGTTCTCGCAGTTCGCGACGGACCTCGACGAGGCCACCCGCCATCAGCTCGAGCGGGGGGAACGTCTGGTCGAGATTCTCAAGCAGAACCAGTACGATCCCATGGCCGTCGAGGAACAGGTCGCCATCATCTACGCCGGGGTGAACGGGTTCCTGGACGACCTCGGGGTGGACAAGATCGGTTCCTTCGAGGAACTTTTGATCCGGAACCTGAACAGCACCGATTCCGAGGTTCTCGACCAGCTGCGTGAGGAGGAGGAGCTGACCGAGGAGATCGAGGAGGAGCTGACGGACGCCATCGAGGACACCCTGGAGCAGATCAAGGCCGGCCAGGGTCGGGACGACGCCGAGGTACCGGAGGAATCATGAGCAACGAACGGGACATCCAGCGGCGCATCGAGAGCGTCGGCAACGTCCGTCAGATCACCCGGACCATGAAGGCCGTCGCCTCGGCGAAACTGAACCGCGCCCAGCAGCGCATCGAGCAGGCCCGACCCTACGCCCACGGGATCGCGGACAACATCCGATCCATTTTGAGCCGTCACCCGGAGGTCGATCATCCGTTTCTGGCCCGGCTGGAGGCGTCGGGGGTGCTTTCCCGGGAACGGGACCCCTGCCCGGGTTACCTGGTGCTGACGGCGGATCGAGGCCTATGCGGGGCGTTTAACTCCAACGTCCTGGATCGCACGGACGAGAAACTCGAGGCCCGCGAGGATCCCCGCCTGTACGTGGTGGGCAAACGCGGCGTCGATTACTTCGAGCGCCACGACGCGCCGATCGGGAGGACCTTCCCCGACTTCTGGGGGGACCTGAAGTACGGGGACGCGGTGACCCTGAGCCGGAGGCTTCGTGAGGACTTCGTCGAGGGGCCCCTGACGTCGGTGACGATCATCCACAATCACTTCGAATCGGCGATGGTCCAGAACGTGGTGGAATACCCTCTGCTTCCCCTGAACCGCGCGGATTTCGTGGAAGACCTGGCGGACGAACTCACGACGGACTTCCTCTACGAGCCGGGGGCCGAACAGGTCATCGAGGAGCTGTTTCCCCGGCACCTTCGCACCCAGGTGTTCACGGCTCTGCTTGAGTCCTTCGCGGCCGAGCAGGGAGCACGGATGGTGGCCATGGACAACGCCACCGAAAACGCGACGGAGATGATCGAGGATCTCACCCTGGAGTACAATCGGGCCCGACAGTCCGCCATCACCCGGGAGATCGCCGACATCACGGGGGCTGCCGAAGCCCTCCGTGAGGAGTAACGAACCCCCCGGGTTCAGGCGGCGGAAGCGCCCGGAGCTTGAGCTGATCTCGATGCCATCCGCAGGAGGCGACGACCGTGAGTGCTGAAAACGGAGCGGGGCAGGGACGCATCGTACAGATTCGCGGCGCGGTGTTCGACGTGGCGTTTCCGGAGGACGCCCTTCCGGAGCTTTACAACGCCGTCGAGGGGGATCACGAGGGCGACGTGCTCGTGGGGGAGGTCATGCAGCATCTCGGCAACAACCAGGTTCGCTGTGTGGCGATGGGATCCACGGACGGGCTTCAGCGTGGGATGGAGGCCCGAAACACCGGGGATTCCATCAGCGTGCCGGTGGGGGAACCGGCGCTGGGCCGCATCATGAACGTGCTCGGGGAGCCCATCGACCAGGGGGAGTCCCTCGAGGACGTGGAGCACTGGCCGATTCACCGTGAACCCCCCGACTTCGACGAGCAGACGACCACCCCGGAGATGTTCGAGAGCGGCATCAAGGTCGTCGACCTGGTGGCTCCCTACCGAAAAGGGGGCAAAACCGGTCTGTTCGGCGGGGCCGGCGTGGGCAAGACCGTGCTCATCATGGAAATGATCCGCAACGTCGGATACGAGCACGAAGGAACCTCCGTGTTCGCCGGAGTCGGCGAACGAACGCGGGAGGGGAACGACCTCTACCTGGAGATGTCCGAGGCGGGGGTGCTGGAGGACGCGAGCTTGACCTTCGGGCAGATGAACGAACCGCCCGGGGTTCGCTTCCGTGTGGGGTTGACCGGGCTCACGCAGGCGGAGTATTTCCGGGATGAAAAGGAACAGGACGTCCTGCTGTTCATCGACAACATCTTCCGCTTCGTGCAGGCCGGTTCGGAGGTT
>CAZEBV010000035.1:12597-15404 GCA_964510695.1 uncultured bacterium | reverse complement strand
TCGGCAGGAATTCCACCGAAAGGTCGCCCCCCTCGGCCTCAAGCAGGCAGGCGGGAACGTGCGTGTGACCGTTGTTGGGCGGTCGACCGATGGCTCCCACGTTGACGAAGTGGCGTCCCCCCCCGAGCGCCCGATGCCAGGGGATGCCGGTGTGGGTCGCCAGGATGACGTCCGCCTCGTATTCGTCGAAGAGGTGGTTCAGGAAGTGATCCGGGGTGGTCGATTCCCACAGGAATTCGTTGGTGCGCCGGGGGCTTCCGTGACACATGAGGACCTCCCGGCCCTCGAGTCGGACCCGGCGGCTCGGGGGCAGGTCGGCCATCCAGTCCTTCCAGCGCTCGGAGGTGTTCTCCAGGGTGTAGTCGTAGCTGATCTGAGCGTAGTGGTTGTCCTCGGGGTCGGTGTAGCCGCACTGGCAGTCCTCGAGACGGTTCCCCACGGCGTGGTCGTAGTTCCCCTGGACGACCTTCACGTCGTGCTCCAGCAGGGGCGGGAAGACCCGGTCGGGATGGGGGCCGAAGGCCCCCAGGTCACCCAGGCAGTACACGTCGTCGACGCCGATCGACGCGAATCGCTCGAGGGTGCTCTCGAGCGCCAGGTGGTTGTTGTAGACGCCCCCGAAAACCCCGATGCGGCGGAGGTTCGGCCGGTCGGTCACCGTCCCGGCGGGGCTGTTCACGGTTCGTTCCCGTCCGAGGAGACGTATTCACCGGCCGGTCGGTTGGCGCACAGCCGCCCGAAGCGATAGCAGGTGTAGCAGGCCTCGAACCCCAGGCTGACCGGTTTCATGGCCTCCTCAAGGGTATCCCCCATCCGGGCCTCCTCGTGGAGCACGAGGATCGGGCAGGCCCACACGCCCCGGTCGGTGACGAGCCGCGCGCTGGAGCACAGAAGCAGGTCGGTTTCGTAGTCCTTCATCATCTCGTGGGTGACCCGTTCGGTGGCGTGGTAGGAGCGATCCCGCTCGGCCTCCCGCCCGATTTTAAGCGAGGGCAGCAGTTTGATCCGCGGATGCTCGTAGCCCGCGTCGTGCATCGTCTCCCGGAACCCCTTGAGGACCTCAGGATCCTCCTGAGGATCCCAGGTCCGGGTGGCCGTCACGATGGGAAGAAGCCCCCGCTCGACCAGTCCCCGGATGCCCTCCACGGCCTGCTCGAAGGTCCCCTCCCCCCGGATGGCGTCGTTGGTTTCGGGGGTGAAGCCGTCCAGGCTTACCCGAACCTCCAGGCTGTAGCGGCTTGCCTCGAACAGACGGCCCAGACCGTCCAGTTCCTCCTCGGTGAAGGCCGTGGCGTTCGTCAGCACGGTGGCCGGGCCCAGCTCGAGGGCATCCCCGAGGATCGGGATCATGTCGGGGTGAAGGAACGGTTCTCCACCGGTGAAGTAGTACTCCCGGACCGCGTGGTCGCGGGACGCCTCCAGGTAGGAGCGAACGGTGGCGGGCTCCATCATGTCGAAGGTGCGGTTGTTTGGGCCGGAGCTGTTGAAGCAGTGGCTGCAGGTCAGGTTGCAGAGGGTCCCCGTGACCTGAAACCAGAGGTCGTCCAGCGCCTTCAGGCGAAGGCTCGGGGCATCCGGGTCGGGGGGTTCGGACACCATGGACTCCATCGTCGATCCCTTCCGGGGGACGCGGGTGTTCGATCAGGGTGGATGCTAAATTATAGGGACGAACCGTCCGTCAACCGGGAAACGTTTCTCCCCGGATCGAGCCGGCGTCCGGGGCACGGCCGCACCGGGACGTCGACCCCGCCGAAGGAGGCCTCGCCTTGGACGATGACTCACGGTCGACCCCGCTGCTTCTGGGCGGCCTGACCGGGCTGATCGGCGTCGCCATGGGTGCCTTCGGGGCCCACTGGGCCGAGTCGCGCCTGTCGACCCGCGCGATGGAAATTTACGAGACCGGGGTGCGCTACCACCTCTGGCACGCCGTGGCCATGGCGGCGCTGGGCACCCTGGGGGGTCGGACCGTCCGACGGGCGACCCTCTCGTTCCTGCTGGGCATCGTCCTGTTCTCGGGATCGCTGTACGGGCTGGCCCTGGGAGGGCCCGACTGGCTGGGCGCGGTGGCCCCCCTGGGCGGAATCGCTTACCTGGTGGGATGGCTGTTCGTCCTGCTTCGCGGACTGGGATACGAGGGCGACTGAGACCGGGGGGCATCCCTCCGGAGCACGGTCCGCGTTCATTCTGTGACGTCGGGAGAGCGTGACGGTGTTCTTTATGCACGTGACCGCTGCGCTTCTGCTGCTGGCGCTGGCCATCACGGTCCTGGTGCAGTGTTCGAGCGACGATTTCGACGATCAGGTTCCGGTCCTCGGGGTGCTCACCGGGCTGATGCTGGCCGCGGTGCTGTTTACGGGATTCATCCAGCTGGGGTCGCTCAACACGGTTCCCTCCGTGTTCCTGTACAAGCTTGGTGCCACGGTGACGGGCGGGGCGCTGGCCCTCGTCGGGCTGTTCGCCCGGCACCGGGCGGATTTGCCTTTCGGGGTCTTCGTGGGGACCCAGGTTTTCGCCCTGGGCTGTTTCGTGACCAGCTTCTACTGGGCGATCGCCGCCTGACGGCGGTCGGACACCCGACTCGGACAGGTCGACCGGAGCGATTCCCCCATGGACCAGGCTACCCTAACGTGGTTCGAAAGCCGGGAGTCGCCCGTGCGGGGCGCCGCGCGGACGGCCCGGGCGTTCCCCCCCGGATGCGGCCGGGCGATGGCCGAGAAGATGGGGGTTCCCGGGGAAGGGCGCCTGGCCGTGGTCCAGGACCCGGGGGAGCTTCTGGCGTGCCGCCTGGCTTCGGCCGAGCGGGTGCG
>CAZEBV010000035.1:0-12587 GCA_964510695.1 uncultured bacterium | reverse complement strand
GGAGCCCGACCCGCGGGCCGATTCGTCGTCCGTCCCCCCGCCGCTGACGGGCAACGCCGAGCCGAACGTGCTGCGGGCCGACCCCGCCGAGGCCCCGCTGGCCGTCGGGAGCCTCGACGCGCTTTTGATGGGGGACCTCCGGGGCGTGGTCGGTCGATGGGAGGGGCCGGGAGCCCTCGTGGCTTCACTGCGGGACGCGCTGGTGCCCGACGCGTCGCTGATTGGCCTTTTGCCCCTGGAGGCAAGAACCTGGGAACCGCCGTCCTTCCACGCGCCCGAGGAGCAGCAGCAGCGTGAGGCCGCCCTTCGAGAGCTGCACGAGGCGGCCCACGAGACGATCGGGACCGCCCGGGCGATGGGACCGGCAGCCCTCGTGGAGGCGTTCCGGACGGCCCTCGAGGACGGGATGTCGATGGGCGGGTGGTTCGAGCCCTTCCGCCTCGAGGATCCGTGCTGGTCGGATACTCAGCGTTCGGACCTCATCGACCTGGTTCACCACGGCTGCCGGGATCACCTTCGGGCCCTGCGGGAGCTGGCCCGCGAGGCGGACCTCTGGAGCGCCGAGCACGGTCGGCTGTTCCGCCGGGTGGCCGCGGACTGTCAGCAGCGTTCGCTTCGCCGCCGCAAGGCCCTCGAAGGAGGGCGGGAGACCGACGGGTCCGCCCGGCCGTTTCTGGTACTCTGGGGGAGCCTCGCCGATCCGAACTGAAGGAAGAGCACCCCGGAGCCGCCGGTCCGACGTGGACAGCGTCCGCTTCGTCGACCATACTGGACGCCGTTTCATCCACCGCCGCGAGGAGGGGTCGCCGTGACGTTCGAACTGGTGATGCTCTGTCTTGCCGCGCTTTTGTTCATGGTCCTGTGGATTCCCCCGTCGATCGCCAAGTACCGCCAGCGGGGCGTGGATTGGGTGGCTCACCGTCGGGTCCCCGAGGAGGGGCTTGCTCCGCTTCGCGGGTGGGGCAACCGCGCGAAGCGGGCCCACGACAACTACAAGGAGAACTTCCCGCCCTTCGTGGTGGCGGTGCTCGTGCTGGCCTACCTGGACGGCTTCACGTCCGGTACCGCCGCCGCGACGGCGGTGTTTCTGGCGGGCCGTATTCTGCACCCGATCGTCTACATCGCGGGATGGGTCTGGCCCCGGACCGTGTCCTGGGCGGCGGGGTATCTGGCCACGCTTTATCTGTATTACGTGATCCTGTCCGGGGCGGCGTAAAGGTCGTGCGTTTGCCGTTCGATCCCGGGGAGAAGGACGTGTCCGTCCATGTCGTTTGAGCTGAACGATCAGCAGCGAGCCGTGCGGGAGGCCGTACGCGATTTTGGTCGTGAGGAGATCGAACCGGTGGCCCGGGAGCACGACGAGACCCACCGCTACCCGCGAAAACTGGTGTCCCGGGCGGCCGACTACGACTTCGTGGCGCCCTCGCTGCCGACGGAGTACGGCGGGGGCGGGATGGACCGGGTTTCCGCGGCCGTCGTGGTGGAGGAGCTCTGGCGGGCCGACCCGGGCATCGGGACGGCCATCATGCTCGCCGCCTTCGGCTCGGAGATGATCCACGAATACGGCCACGACGCCATGAAAGAGCGCTGGCTTCCACCGCTGGCCTCCGGGGAGGCCATCTCCGGCTGCGCCATCAGCGAGGCGGCCCACGGCTCCGACGTGGCGAGCATGGAAACCCGGGCCGAACGGGACGGCGGCGACTGGGTGCTCAACGGGTCCAAGATGTGGATTTCCAACGCGACCGTCGCGGACGTGGTCGTGGTCATGGCCAAAACCGACCCCGGTGCGGGATACGAGGGCATCAGTGCCTTTCTGGTGCCGACGGACCGACCCGGTTTCCGGGCGGAGATCATCGACAACAAACTGGGCATCCGGGCCTCGGACCTCGGGGAGCTGATCCTCGAGGACGTCCGGGTCCCGGAGGAGAACCTGATCGGCGAGGAGAACCGGGGGTTCCACCAGGTGATGGACTTTCTGACCACCGGCCGGATCAACATCGCCGCCCAGGCCGTGGGGGTGGGTCAGGCCGCCCTGGACGCCGCCCGCGATTACGCCTCGGAGCGGGAGCAGTTCGACCGTCCGATCGCGGACTTCCAGGCGATCCGCCATAAACTCGCCGACATGTCCGCGGCGGTCGAGGCGGCCCGGGCGCTGACTTACCGGGCGGCCCAGAAGCGGGAGGACGGGGCCGAGGACGTCGGGCGTTTCTCCAGCACCGCCAAGCTGTTCGCCAGCGAGCGGGCCGTGGAGGTCACCGACGAGGCCGTGCAGATCTTCGGGGGGGCCGGCTACGTCTCGGATCATCCCGTGGAGCGGTATTACCGGGACGCCCGAATCACGAAAATTTACGAGGGTACCAGCGAAATCCAGCGCAACATCATTGCCCGGGAACTCCTCTGAGGTAGACTTGTCCCCCCGTCCCGTTCGGGGCCGGGAACAGGCTCAACGAACGTTCGGACCGGAGACAAAACGCTTTCCGACGTCCCTTTCCCGACGGGATCTTCCACACTTTCCGAACCCATTCGAACCACGCTCGGAGGTCGCCCTGTCCATGGAGTCGCTGGACCCCGAATCCCTCTCCTCACGGGAGACCTACGATCTTCTCACCGGGCTGATCGTGCCCCGGCCCATCGCGCTGGTGACGACCGAATCCCGGGATGGGGTTTTGAACTGTGCGCCGTTCAGTTTCTACCAGGGCGTCTGCGGGGATCCGCCGATCGTGAGCCTCTCGATCGCGCGGGAGCAAAGCGGCCTCAAGGACACCTTCCGCAACGTGCTGCTGGCGGGTGAGTTCGTGGTCCACACGCCGCGAGAGGAGCACATGGAGGCCGTGGAGACGGCTGCCCGATCCTTCGACCCCGGGGCCAGCGAAGTCGACGAAATCGGGTTCACCCCGATCGAGAGCGAGGCCGTGCAGGTCGAGGGGCTCGAGGAACCCCCCGTCCGGCTGGAGTGCCGCCTGCACGATCAGTTCTCCATCGCCGGCGGCCGGGTCACGCTCGTCTTCGGCCGGGTGGTGCGTTTCCACCTGGCGGATGATCTTCGGGAGGGGTCGGGCCCTATCGACCACGACCGGCTCCGGCCGCTCGCCCGGCTGGGTTCGAACGCCTACACCACCCTCGGGGAGACCCTCAGGCCGTCCGAACGCCCGGAGCACGAGGAAACGTATTTCCGAAGCTAACCGGCCTTCGAGCCCGCCCGCTCAGGGGCCATACTAGCGGCCCGCCTCGTACGCCGACCGCGTCGGGGTCCGTCGGCGCCGCCGTCGTTTTGGCCTCCGATCGCCGGCGTTTCGGCGCGGATCGCGACCATCCTCTTCAAGCCCACCGTCGGGGGGATCCACGATGACGCCGTCCGAGTCCAACCGGCTCGCCGAGCAGACGAGCCCCTACCTTCAGGAACACGCCGACAACCCCGTCGACTGGTATCCATGGGGGGAGGAGGCCCTCCGGGTGGCCCGGGAAAAGGACCGCCCCATTTTCCTGAGCATCGGCTATTCGGCCTGTCACTGGTGTCACGTGATGAAACGGGAGTCCTTCCAGGACGAGGCGATCGCCGAGGTCATGAACGAGCGTTTCGTGAACATCAAGGTGGACCGGGAGGAACGGCCGGACCTCGACGAGGTGTACATGCAGGCGGTTCAGTCCATGACCGGCCGGGGCGGCTGGCCGTTGAACGTCTTTTTGACCCCCGACCTGAAGCCCTTCTACGGGGGGACCTACTTCCCCCCGGAGTCCCGACAGGGGATGCCCGCCTTCACGACGGTGCTTGAGCGGGTCCATCGAACCTACGAGGAACGCCGCGAGGAGGTGGAGGAGAGCGCGGAGAAGCTGACCGATCGCCTGAAATCCCTCGAGCGGTTGAGCGACCGGGGAAGCCCCCCCGAGCGGGACCGGCTCCGGGCGACCTACGATAACCTGGAGGAACGGTTCGACCCCGAGTGGGGCGGGTTCGGGTCGGCCCCGAAGTTCCCGCGGCCGACGGACCTGCAGTTTTTGCTTCGCCTGCACGGTGAACCGGAGGCGCCCCGGGCCGACGGGATGGTGCAGTCCACCCTCGACCATATGATGGCGGGGGGGATCTACGATCAGCTCGGCGGGGGGTTCTCCCGCTACAGCACGGATCGCCGATGGCTGGTCCCGCACTTCGAGAAGATGCTTTACGATAACGCTCAGCTCGCGGAAATTTACGCCGTTGCCCACCGAACCTTCGGGCACGCGCGCTACCGCCGGGTGGCCGAGGAAACGTTCGACTACGTCGAACGGTGGCTGAGTGCCCCGTCCGGGGCCTTTTACAGCTCCCAGGACGCGGAGTCCGAGGACGAGGAGGGACGGTATTACGTCTGGACGCCGGAGACGTTCCACGACGTGCTCGGCGAGGACGCGGAACTGATGGCCGACTTCTGGGGCGTCACCGAGGAGGGGAACTTCGAGGGACAAAGCGTCCTGCACGTCGAGGAACCTCCGGTCGAGTTCTGCGAGCAGCGGGACCTCGACCTGGCGACCTTTCGGACGGTGCACGACGAGGCCCGGGAGGCGCTGCTGGAACGGCGCCGGGAGCGCCCCGAACCCCACCGGGACGAGAAGATCCTCACCGACTGGAACGGCATGATGGCCGCTGCCCTGACCCGCGCCGGGTGGCTGCTGGACGAACCCGGGTACGCCCGCCGGGCCGAACGGGCCCTGACGTTCATCGAGGAAACGATGACCCGTGAGGGTCGCCTGTATCACACTCACCGGGAGGGTGAAACGCATACTCCGGCCTTTCTGGCGGATTACGCCTTCGTGATCCGGGCCGAGCTGGCTCACTTCGGGACCACCGGGGAGTGGCAGTGGCTTCGTCGGGCCGCCCGCCGGTACGAACGGGCCGTGGACCTTTTCTGGGACGCGTCGGATGGCGGCTTCTACACCGCCGAACCCACCCGGGACGATCTGATCGTGCGCTCCAAGAACCCCCAGGACGGCGTGATGCCCTCCGGGAACTCCGAGATGGTGATCAACGCGCTCAAACTGGCGTCGCTGACGGGGGAGGCCGATTACCGGGAACATGCCCAACGCACCCTGGGGGCCTGCGGTGGGCTGGTCGACCGATCCCCGGGGGGCCTGACCCGGATGCTGAGCGGCCTGTACGACTGGCACGCCGGACCGCTTGAACTGGTGCTGGTGGGGTCGGACGAGGCCCGTTCGCCCCTGGCCGAGGAGCTCCGGGCCTCCTTCCCGCCCGGCGGCCTGCTGGTTCAGGCCGACCCCGGGGCCGTTTCGGAGGGTGATTCTCCGCTGCTCGAGGGACGACTCGACGGTCCCCATCCCGCGCTTTACGTCTGTCGACGGGGGACCTGCCGGACGCCGGTCACCGACCCCGGGGACGTCCCCGGGGCCGTGGCGTCCATGAGCGAGGAAGGACTTAACCCTGCGTGATCGTGTACCGTGGAGGTGCCTGAGCCATGGCGTTGAAGGAACGCATCGACGAGGATTTCAAACGGGCGATGAAAGAGGGGGAGAAGGATCAGCTGAGTACGCTTCGAATGCTGAAGTCGTCCATCCAGAATCGGGAGATCGAACTGGGACGCGACCTGGACGACGAGGAGATCCAGGAGGTGCTCAGCAAGGAGGCCAAGTCACGGCAGGAGTCCATCGAACAGTTCGAGGAGGGGGGACGACCGGAGCGCGCCGAGAAGGAGCGCCAGGAGCTGGAGCTGATCGAACAGTACCTTCCGGAGCCCCTCTCGGACGAGGAGCTGGACCGGATGATCGAGGGGGTTATCGAGGAAGTCGGGGCCGAGGATCCGTCCGACCTCGGGGCGGTGATGGGACAGATCATGCCTCAGGTCGGGGGTCGAGCCGACGGCGGCGAGGTCAAGGAACGGGTGCGTCAGAAGCTCTCATGAGGAAGCGCGCCGCCGGTCGTTGAACCTGCCACGCGGGATTGGTATGCTCGATCATGCAGGCCGCTCTCCACACATCCGCACCGCCTCAGGGGGACATACCGGTGAGTGAGGAATCCCAGAAGGAAGAGGTTCTCTCGGCCACGGTGGGCTCGATCGAGAAGGAATTCGGCGAAGGGTCCATCATGAAGCTGGGGGAAAGCAAGCAGGCCATGGACGTCCCGGCCATTTCCACCGGGGCGCTTACGGTCGACGAGGCCACGGGCGTGGGCGGGGTCCCACGGGGGCGGGTCACCGAACTGTTCGGCCCCGAGGCCTCCGGGAAGACCACCCTGGCCCTCAGCACGGTGGCGCAGGCCCAGAAGGAGGGCGGGATTGCTGCCTTCATCGACGTGGAGCACGCCCTCGATCCGGAATACGCCGAGGCCATCGGCGTCAAGGTCGACGAGCTGTACGTCTCCCAGCCCAACACGGGCGAGGAGGCCCTGGAGATCACCGAAAAACTCGTCCGAAGCGGGGCCGTTGACATCGTCGTGATCGACTCGGTGGCCGCCCTGGTGCCCCGGGCCGAGATCGAAGGAGAGATGGGGGATTCCCACGTGGGTCTTCAGGCCCGCCTGATGAGCCAGGCCATGCGGAAGCTCTCGGGGGCCATCAGCAAGTCGCACACGTCCTGCATGTTCATCAACCAGATCCGGGAGAAGATCGGGGTGATGTACGGCAACCCCGAGACCACGCCCGGCGGCCGCGCGCTGAAGTTTTACTCCTCCCTGCGAATGGACATCCGCAAGACCGACGTAATCAAGGACGGGTCCGAGTCCCAGGGCATCCGCGTGCGGGTGCGCTGCGTGAAAAACAAGGTCGCCTCCCCCTTCCGTCAGGGAAAGGTCGACATCATTTACGGCGAGGGGATCGACTCCCACGGCTGCATCCTCGACTGCGCCATCGAACGGGACATCGTCCAGCGCAAAGGGAGCTGGTACAGCTACGGCGACATGCAGCTGGCCCAGGGGCGGGACAACACCCTGGAGTTTTTGAAGGACAACCCGGAGGTCCTCGAGGAAATCGAGGAGAAGGTCAGACGGAAGATGGGGCTGGGCGAGTCCGGGGAGGCCGACGAGGAAGCCGACGAGAACGACGACGAGGACGACGAAACGGAGGATTGATTCGGTCGATTACGCCCCGTGAGACGATGACGGTCCGCCCCGGAGATTCCCCGTCCCCGGGGGCGGGTCGATCGACGGGGAACCCGGGAATCGAGGGGTTCCGGGGTTCCCGCCTGATTTCGCCCGCCTGAAGCGACCCCGTTTTATGTCCACTCGCCTCGTGCGCCTGGAGCGTCGATCCGACGGACCGGTGCGGCTTCACTTCGACTCCGGCGCGTCGCTGCGTCTTCCGGCCCGGGTCTGCCGTGAGCTCGAGCTGGAGGAGGGACAGCGCGTCGACCCAAAAACCCTGCGTCGTGATGCCGACGGGGAGGGTCAAAAGGTGCTGCTCGAGGCGGCCCGCCGGCACCTGAGCCGGTATCCGAAGACCACCGAACGGTTCCGGGATCACTTCCGGCAGAAAGGGTATCCGTCGGAGTGGCTGGACGCGGCGGTGCCCCGGCTTCGTCGGGCGGGCTACCTGGACGACGAGGCCGCCGCCCGATCCCGGCTCCGTCAGCTCGAGGGCCGGGGGTACGGCCCCGAGCGGCTGGTGTCGGAGCTCGTGGATCGGGGCATCGACTACGAGCGGGCCCGGTCGCTGGTGCGGGAGGTCGGCCCCCCCGAGGAGGCCCGCCGGCGGGCCCACCGATACGCCCGGGAAAACGCGTCCCTGAACCCCCGGACGATGGCGAACCGGCTTCGCTCGCGGGGGTTCTCCTCCTCGCTGGTGAGGGAGTGCGTCCGGGAACACGCCCGGGAGGATTCGGACGGCGCCGGAGGGTTCTAAGGGGAGGTGGTTCCGTTGCCGGGAGCGTTGGCCCGGTCGGCCACGTAAACCCAGGCGGGCAGCACGTTCAGCCAGACCCGGTGAAGTTCAACCGGCCCGAATCGTTCCTCGATGACGTCCCGGTAATCCTGGGAATACTGAAACTGAACGTAGCGGCCGTCGGGCTTCAGGGTGCGGTACGTGGTCTCCAGCACCGCGTCGGAAACCTCGTCGGGCAGCGTGGTCAGCGGGAGGCCGCTGACCACGTAGTCGTACCCCTCGATACCCGCCTCACGGGCGATGTCGTCGAGGTCCTCGGCCCGTCGTTCGTGGACCTGGATCATCGCTGCCTTGGGGTGGTCCCGGTAGGTCTCCTCGAGCCGGCGGGCGAAGCGTTCGTTGACCTCGATGAGGTCCAGCCGGGAGCCGGGGCTCATGCGCTCCACGATCGGGCCGGTCAGCGCTCCGTCCCCGGCCCCCAGCTCGGCGATGGTCCTGGGCTCCGTCAGGTCGAGCTGATCCGCGATGGTGCGGGCGAGGAAGGGCGAACTCGGGAAGACCGTGGACAGTTCACGGGGGTGCTTCACGACCTCGACGATCCAGTCAAACAGGCTCATGACGCCTCCCGTTCGGACGGGGATGATGGACGCTTCACCGTACGATTCCGCCTAGCTTAGCATCTCGTCCGAAAGGCCCGGGTTCATCCGGATCGATTGGCGGGGGTGTTCTTTCGGACGGCGGTTTTTCAGGACACAATGGCGATGGACGTCATTCCCTCAGGAGGTGTGAACGGTGAGTGAGTCGTCCCGGTGGGAACGGGCCCGGGAGGAGGTTCGATCCCGGGTGGACTTCGTGGCCCTGGTGGAGGATTACGTGACCCTCGAACAGCGCGGCAAGAGCCACTGGGGGCTTTGCCCCTTCCACGCCGAGGACACCCCTTCCTTCGCGGTAACCCCCGAGATGGGCATCTTCAAGTGTTTCGGCTGCGGGGAAGGGGGGGACGTCTACGATTTCGTGATGGCCATCGAAGGGTGTGATTTCGTGGAGGCCCTTCGGATGCTGGGCGAACGGGTCGGGGTCGAGCTGCCCGATTCCGGGACGAAAAGCCCGGACGAGGACGATCCCCGGGGGCGCGTGCTGTCCCTGAACCGCGCCGCGGCCGATCGGTACGAGGAATGCCTGTGGGGGGAACGGGGACGCGACGCCCGGGGCTACCTGCTCGAGCGCGGGTACGACGAGGCGGTGCTCCGTGAGTTCGAGGTGGGGTATTCCCCGGACGAGTGGGAGTTTTTCACGGGCGTCGTCCGCGGCGGCGAGCACGAGCTGGAGGACGCCCTCCGGGTGGGACTGGTCGGGGAGAACGACGACGGAGGCTACTACGATCGTTTTTACGACCGGATCATGTTCCCCATCCATAACCTCAGCGGCCGCGTGATCGGGTTCGGTGGGCGCCGCCTATCGGACGACGCCGACGCGCCCAAATACTTCAACTCCCCGGAGTCACCGGTGTTCAAGAAACGGGAATCCCTCTACGGGCTTCCGCAGGCCCGTCGGGCCGTACGGGAGTCGGGGCGCTGCCTGCTGATGGAGGGCTACACCGACGTGCTGCGCTGCCACCAGGAGGGGTTCGAACACGCCGTGGCGACGCTCGGGACCGCCCTCACTGAGGAACACGTCGGGGTCCTGAAGCGGTACACCGAGGAGATCGTCCTGGTGTACGACGGGGACGAGGCGGGGATCCGTGCAGCTCGCCGGGGAGGACGGGTCGCCGTGGAGGGCGGCCTGGAGGCCTCGGTGGTACTTTTGCCGCCGGGCCGCGATCCGGACGATCTTCTTCGTGAGGACGTCTCGGTCTTCCGGGAGCACCTGGAGGAACGAACGTCCTACCTGAGGGCGCTCTTCGAGTGGCTCACCGGGGAGAACGACCCCGGCACCGCCGGCGGGAAGGAAACCATCCTGAAGGCCCTGGTGCCGCTGATCGCGAGCCTGCCGACCGAGGTTCGACGCCGGGAGGCCGTCGGCTGGCTCGCCTCGCGGCTCTCGGTCGAGGAGAGCCTGATCTACGATCTGCTGTCGGGGCGTTCGGCGGGGCCTGAAGGGTCCGTGCGCGACCGGCTGAAACGGCAGGGGTCCCAGACGATCGAGGAGGTGTTCTTCCGCAGCCTCGCCTACCAGCCGGACCGGTTCGAGGAGGCCCTCGACCGGGTCGAGGTCGAGGATTTCTCGGATCCCCGGTCCCGGCGTCTGCTCGAGGCGCTGGGGGATCTTCGCCGGGATGACGCCGCCTTCTCGCCCGAGGCCTGGATGGATCGGCTGTCCGGTGAGACCGCCGAATACCTGGCCGGCCTGCTGAGCTGGGACGACGAATCACGGTTCGCCAGCGGCATCGACCCCGTCGAGGTGGCGAAGAAGCTTCGGGTCGACGCCTCACGACGGGAACGGGGGCAGCTGGCCCGAACCCTCTCCGAGCGGGACAGCGGCACGGAGGCGGGGCAGCTGAACGAGGAGAAGAAGGAGCTGCTGCGCCGGACCCTCGAGAACAAACTTCAGGAAGGGCGTTCCCGCGGGGAGGACTGAGCGATCCGAGGGGCGGTCAGGAGGCCGGGAGGGCGGCGTCGAGGTCCTCCATGAGTTCCTCGCGTTCGTCGGGATCCAGGCGTTCGAACCCCGGGTCCAGGCAGTGCTGCTCCAGGACGTCCAGGTAGGTCCCCAGAAGACCGTCGATGCGATACAGGTCCTTGAGCAGGGCCCGGGCGGCGCGGTTACGGGCCTCCTTGTCGCCGTCGGGGTCGGCGAAGAAGTCCACCCGCTCGTCGACCTCCTCCACCAGCGACAGAAGCCGGTCCTGAAAGGGGGCCAGAAGCGGGGCCGGCTGGACCGGGATCTCGGTGTTCGCGGCCGTGATGGCCGGGAACAGGATGCGCTGGACGGCGTCGACCTGCAGCCGCAGCCCGCGCACAAGATCCTCCTTGCCCTCCCGGAGGTCCGAGCGTGAGATCGGTTCCCCGTGGAACAGCACGTCGGCCATCTGATCCCGGTACGACGTGAAAAGGCTTCGGAGCCGGTCGTGGGCCGAACGAATGCCGTCGACGAACTTCGTGCGCATGAGGGGTTCGTCCTCCGGGCGGGCAGTTTCGGCGTGGGTGATCCCTGCTGTCGCTCGCATCGCCGATGGTATCAGCCGGGGAACCGGCTGAAAACGGCGCTCGGAGCGAGGCCCCCGACCCGCCGCGGTGGCAGCCCCCCGAGGCCGGCGGTGTCCGACCATGGCACGCTTGGAAGGATCGGGACGGGAAGTACCCTATTGGATGCCCGCGTGGGTCCCACTGGCGGGCCGCGTACGCCGTGATGCCGACAAAGACGCCCGACCTTCCTGATCCTCCGGACCGCGGGGGAACCACCATGATCAAGCTCGATGACGTCACGAAGAACTTCGGGTCGTTTACCGCGGTGGACGGTCTCTCCCTGTCGGTGCCGGACGGGGAGCTGTACGGTTTCCTGGGGCCCAACGGGGCCGGCAAGACCACCACGGTCAAGATGATCGTGGGCCTGATGCGTCCCAGCGGCGGACGGATCACCGTCGACGGACACGACGTCCTCGAGGAACCCGAACGGGTGAAGCGGCGCACGGGGTACATTCCCGATACGCCCTACGTGTACCCTCAGCTTACGGTTCGGGAATACCTGGATTTCGTGGAGGGGATCTACGGGCTGGACCCCGAGCGGGCCGGGCGCATCCGGGAGTCCTACTTCCAGCGGTTCCGGCTGGGGAACTGGCACCAGGACCTGGTGGAAAACCTCTCCCACGGGATGAAGCAGAAAATGCTTTTCACCGGGGTGTTCATGCTTGAACCCTCGGTGATCGTGATCGACGAACCGATGGTCGGCCTGGACCCGGAGAGCGCCCGGGTGATGAAGGAATCGCTGCGGTACGAGGTCGAGGAGCGGGACACGTCCGTGTTTCTGTCCACCCACAGCCTCGAGGTGGCCCAGGAGATCTGCGGCCGGGTGGGGATTCTCTCGGAGGGTCAGCTCCTGGCGGAGGGGCCCTACGGGGAACTCCGTCGAGACCCTGGGGAGTCGCTGGAGGAGCTGTTCCTCCGCATCACGTCCGAGAAGACTCGCTCGGCCCCCTCCGGCGCATGACCTCCCGGGCGGGCATCGGGACCGGGTTCCGGGAGGCCGCCCGGGTCCGATACCGTCAGCTGCGGGCCGGGTTGGCTCACGCCGCCCCCTCCGAGTGGGTGCGCAACCTGCTTCTTCTGCTGATTTTCGTGGGCTTCATGGTGAGCCTGGCGTACCTTTTCACCCGGCTTTTCAGCGAGTTTTTGAAGGTCCCCATGCTCGGGCGCTACATGATGCTTCAGACCCTCTCACTGGTGTTCATGAGTTTTTTCGTCCTTCTGCTGTTCTCCTCGATGGTGACGACGCTGGGGACCCAGTTCCTTTCGAGCGATCTTTCCCTGCTGTTCGGCACGCCGCTCTCCGCCCGCACGATCTTCTGGGTCAAATGGGTGGAGGGGTTGTTCCACGCCACCTGGATGGTGTTCGTGTTCGGATACCCCGTTCTGGTGAGCTACGGGCTCTCGACCGGGGCCCCGTGGTATTTTTACCCGGTGGCCGCCCTCGTTCTGATCCCCTTCATGCTGGTGGCCTTCAGCCTGGGGAACTTCGCGGTCAACGCCATCCTCTACTGGGTTCCGGTGCGGCGGGTCCGGGCGGTGCTGATCGGGGTGGGGATCACCTTCGGGGCCGTGATGGTCTACGTGCTTCGTCTGATGCGTCCCC
>CAZEBV010000034.1:0-15572 GCA_964510695.1 uncultured bacterium | reverse complement strand
CCAGCGGTTGTGCGTCGTGCCCGACGGGGATTTCTTCAAGGCCATCCGGGACGGCAAAGCGTCGATCGTCACCGACCACATCGAGGAATTCACCCAGGACGGAATCCGGCTCCGGGACGGCCGGGACCTCGAGGACGGCGACGTCCTGGAGGCCGACGTCATCGTGGAGGCGACCGGGCTGGACATCCAGATGATGGGCGGGATCGACGTCGAGGTCGACGGCGAGGCGATCGATCACTGCGACCGGATGGTCTACCGGGGCGCCATGCTGGAGGGCATCCCGAACGCCGTCACGATCTTCGGCTACATCAACGCCTCCTGGACGCTGAAGGTCGACCTGGTCTGCGAGTACGCCTGCCGGCTTCTGAACCACATGGACGACCACAACTACACCAGGGTCGTCCCCGAGGCCGACGAGGACGTCGAGGTGGAAGGCCACGCCATGGACGAACTGGAGGCCGGCTACATCCAGCGCGCCTCGGACCGGCTCCCGAAGAAAGGCAGCCAAGACCCCTGGCGGGTCACGAACAACTACTTCTACGACTGGATGACGCTTCACTACGGCGCGGTCGACGACGGCGTGCTCACATTCTCCGAGGCCCCGGAGCGCGTCCGAAAGGCCGTCTAACCCCCTCCCTTACCGGGAAGATCCCTCCTCCCCTACTCCCCCTGAGGCACCGGCAGGGTCATGACCCGATGCGGCTCCATCGTTTCGATCCGTTCGACCGGCTCCGGGTGGCTCCAGCGGAAGAACCTCACTTTGACCCGATCGGGCGTGAAATCAACGATCAAAAAACCGTTTTTGTCGGTGGGGCGAAACGCCTCCTCGACATGCAGCCGGTCGGGGGGACGGACGATCTCGGTGTCCGCAAGCCAGGTGTTCTTCAGTCGCATTCCGCCCAGCGCCCCCGTCAGCAGGCTCGTCACGGGCGTGTCAGTAAAATCTCGGTGTCCGCTCCCTAAAATTCGTCCGGCGGCCTGGTCGTGGTGGTCGCCCCCGATGAACAGCGGCCGAGTGTGTTCCATGGAACCCGCGGCCGCCAGGATCCGATTGTGCTGCTCGAACCACCCCGACTGCCACCGGTGTTTATCCCGTGCGGTCGTCAGCTCCCCCGCTTCACCGCGCACGTCCGGGTACCACTCCATCCAGCTGCCGTCGGCCCAGCCGAACGGAAGCGCCGTCAGGTTGACAACGTGATGCGTTTCCTCCCCCCTCAAGCGCCGCTTTAACCACTTCTCGGCCGCCGGGTGCACCAGGGTGGCCTCCTTCCCGTCCAGGGTCACGTAGCGGCGCCCCTCGTAGAGCAGCCCTTCCAGAAGCTGCCCGTACCTCAGGGTGCCGTAGGTTTCCGAGATGCCCGACGGGCGGTCGGGAGCCCCGCCCCCCGGAAGATCCCGGGGTCGATTGGAATCCGGGAGGAACTCCGGCAGATACATGTGCTGATACGTGCGGGCCAGCGTCAGCATGAAGTCGTCGGCCGGGAAGGAGACGCCTCCCCGGTACCACGGCGAGCGCCACCCGAAGAGCAGAAGCCGCCAGTCGAACCCGTAATCGGCCTCCATCGCGACGTCGTTCTCGAAGTAGTCGTGGTCGTCCAGCAGGAAAAAGGACGGCGTCGAGCGGGCCTTCACGCCGTAAAGGTGGGACACCTGTGGGCCGACCGCCCGCCGAAGGACCTTCTCGTTCTCGGTGCCCAGAACGGGCTTCGTCCGGTCGAAGTTACCGGCGTAAGCTCTGGACTGGCGGGATTGGCCCATCACGGTTGCCGACAGGCCGTGGTGCTGATCGAAGTAGATCTGGTCCCCCAAGGAAACCATCGCGTCCGGGTCGAAGGCGAGCATTCGCTTCACCATGGCCCGACGGGCCTCGAGCGACACCGGCTCCAGCCCGAACCACCAGCGATGCGCCGGATGACCGCCCGGGCAGGTGAACACCGCCAGGCGAACATGATCCGGTTCACTGTCGGGCGCCGGGTAGGTCTTCAGGGACCAGGGGTCGGTCAGCGTGTCCCCGTCCGAGGTCCGCAGGGACAGCTCGTAGGTCGTGGACGGCTGAAGGTCGGGCACGTCGAAGGACCAGAACCGTCCCCTCGAATCGGTGCGCATTCCTTCGACGTGCCGGTCGTTTACCCGCAGCCGCGGCGGCCGCTCGAAGGGCCGCTCGAAGGAAGTTTTCAGCAGCATACGCCGGTGGTTGACCGTCGGCAGGATATGCACGACGGGACCGGACTCGAAACCGGGCTCCCCGGTACGGGGTTCGATCTCGGGCACGTTGTACGGCACGTACAGGTAGAATCCGAACCAAGCCAGCAGCAAGGCCGTCAATCCGAGACACACCCACGACTTCCAACCCATCCCATCTCCGCCCCTTTCCGTTCACCATGATTTCGAGGATAAGTTTTTAATGGATTCTCGTGTTTCAGGGACGCGTCTTATTTTTAAGACGTGTTTTATCCCACCTTCAAAGGATATTCTCGCATCTTCTTCGACGTGTCTTAAAAACAAGACGCGTTCATCCCGCCGACCGAGCCACCCGTTCTTGCCCGGGAGAAAAGGCCATCCAAAAACCTCTTTCTACCCTCCGACCGGCACTTACCCGGGGGAATCCGTAGTTTCAGCCTCAGCCCGGTGAACATGTTTGATCGGCGGCACCAGGCTTCCGCCGAACCCCGACTGAACCAGCACCGTCCGTGCGCGATCAAACTGGGATTCCCGAACGTAGAGCCGGTTGCTGTTGGACAGGCTGGAAAAGCCGTAGGCACGGGCCTGATCCAGCTCCATGTGGGACTCGATCCCCTCCCCGTCCAGACGGATGTTCATGGCCAGGATAGGGGTTTCGTGTGCACTGACCGCCAGCCGCCTGAAAGGGTCCTCCAGCCGGCCCCGAATGAGCCCGTCGAGCACTTCAAGTGGCTTACGCGTCCGGTTGCCCGGCCACAGGATCCACACGCAGATGCCCAGGAAGACCACGATCATGAGCGCATCGGTCGACATTACTGTGCCCCTTTCTGGCCCACCGGATAAGTCGACCGAGGACGCCTGGGCGTCCTCAGCTCAGTCGAACGGGTCCCGAAGTTCACCCATCACGGCTTCGAAGGCGTCCGTTTCGGTCACCAGACCGACCACCGTCCCCTCCTCCACCACCAGGGCCAGTTCCTGGTTCTCGGCCTGGAAACGGTCCACCAGCTCGCTGATCGGAAGATCGGGGGAGACGGTCACGGGTTCGACGGCCACGTCCTCCCAGTCGACCTCACCCGAGCGAAGTCGCTCGACCTCCGGGACCACCGGGGGCACGTAAACGGTCCCACGGTAGTCATCCAGCGACGCCCCCACGAGCGGCAGGCGGGAAAAGTGCGCCTCAGCCAGGATCGACAGGTTCTGCTCGGTCGAGTTCTCGGTGGAGAGATAACGGATTTGATCACGGTCCACCATGATCGATGCCGTGGTTCGCACGTCCATTTCCAGGGCGTTGACGACTTCCTCGCGGCGCTCCTCGGAGAGGCCTCCCCGAGAAAGCAGGTCCATCATGCGCCGGCGCAGCTCGTCCTCGTCCTCGATTTCCCCGTTTTGCTTTGTCCAGGATCGGCTCAGCTCGATCCCGAACAGGCGGAGGGTCCATTTGGCCAGGTGATCGCCCACGTAAATCAGAGGATAGCTGATCCACGTCCAGGCATAGACGACCGGGGCTCCGAAGGACACAACCCACCGGGGCTTCTCCACCCCCAGGTAGGTCGGGGACTGTTCACCCCATACGGTGTGCATCAACTGGATCAGGGCCACCGCCAGAACGACGGAAACCAGGGCGGTCTGAGCCGGAGTCAGGCCGAACATCGCGGTGAACGGCTTGATGATGGTGGTGACCCCCGGCTCGAACACCACGCCCAGAAGAATGCTCGTGATGGTGATGCCGACCTGACAGGCAGTGAGGTAAATCTCCAGTTCCTCGGTCATCGCCCAGGCCAGCCGGTGGGACGAAGTCCCCTGAAGCTCACTCTCGTCGAACTGGCGGAGGCGGGTCAGTGCGAACTCCGTCATCACGAACAGACCGTTGATCGCCAGCAGGACGAACCCACTGAGGACCCGCACGACGAGTTCAACGGTGCCCACGCTCGTCCCTCCCTCCTCCGGAACCGCCTGACCTCGGAGGTGAAGTGGCTAAAAAACGACCACCGACCCTACCCTCAATCCCGTTTGGATTCCGTGACGAATTTACGGTAGTGCTGCTGCCGCAGCTCCTCCACGGTCGACTGGACGTCCGTTTCCGGAAGCGCGTATTGACTGAGGACCCGAACGAAGACCTCCAGGGACGTTTCCAGCTCCTCCGGAACGACCTCGTCGGCGCCCAGGTCGTAGAGGGGCTCCATCTCGCCGATAAACCGCGTCCGGGCGATGATATGAACGTCGGGGTTCATGGACCGGGCCTGCCTCACGATCCGCCGGGTCGAGGTCGGGTCGCTCATCGTAATCGCAAGCACGCGGGCCTCCTGGATCCCCAGCCGCTCCAGCACGGCTTCCTGCCCGGCGTCCCCGTAGTAGATCCGACGTTCCCGCTCGCGTTGGGCGTGGACCGTGGACGGGTTCATCTCGGCGATGACGTAGGGCACCTCGTTCTTCTCGCACGCCTCGACCAGGTGACGTCCCGTCGGTCCAAACCCCACGATAATCAGGTGGTCGGTCGGCTCGGACCGGGAAACCCTCTCCTCGGCGCGTACCGTTTCCGACGAACGAAACCCGGTGTAGAGGCCCACGTCGGGCAGACGCTTCGCCCACTTCGCCGCGAACCGGTACTCGAAGGGCGTGAGCATCATGGACAGGACGGCCACGGCGAGGAAAAGCTGGTAATTCTCGAGGCTGAGCAGGCCGTAATCCAGACCCACCCGGGATAGAATCAGGGAGAACTCCCCCACCTGATTCAGACCGATCGCCACGGCCAGCACCACCCCGATCGGATACCCCAAAACCAGGACGGCCGCCCCGGCCGTCAGGGTCCCGATGCCCATCACGGCCAGCGTCAACCCCAGGATGAGCAGCGGAGTCTCCCAAAAGATGCTCGGGTCCAGGAGGATGCCCATCGAGACGAAGAACAGGCTCGTGAACACATCCCGGAACGGGATCACGTGGGCGATGGCTTCGTGGCTGTACTCGGACTCCGAGATCACCAGACCCGCCAGGAACGCCCCCAGCGACAGCGACAGCCCCAGCCGAAACGACACCCAGCAGATGGCCAATCCCATGAAGACGATGCTGAGCAAAAACAGGTCCCGCTGGCGGGTGCTCGTCACCCAGTGCAGCAGGGGCGGCACGACGTAGCGAGCCAGCACGACAACCAGCAGGACCATGAACACGCCGCCGAGCACCATCAACCCCAGGTCGGTCAACAGACGCTCCCCGCCTCCGGCGAGGAACGGTGTCACGAGCATCAGGGGGACGATGGCGACGTCCTGGTAGATCAAAATCCCCAGCATGTTCTGTCCTTCCGGGGTATTCATCTCCCCCCGTTCCTGGATCATCTTCAGGACGATGGCCGTGCTGCTGAGCGCCACGAGGAAACCCACGAACACCGCTTCCGCCGGCGACAGCCCCAGGCTCCAACCGAGGCCGGCTCCGAGGCCCATCGCACTCACGACCTGCAGGGTCCCTCCCAGAAGCACGACCCGCTTGATCCGGGACAGCTTCTCCAGCGAAAACTCCAGGCCGATCACGAACAGCAGCAGGATAATCCCGATTTCCGCGAGGACCTCGACCTCCTCCTGGGATTCGATCACGATCAGGGCGTTGGGCCCGATCATGATGCCCGTCATCAGCAGCCCAACGAGGCTGGGGACGTTCAGCCGGTGACAGAGGTAGATCACCGGGATGGCCAGCCCGAAAATGATCATCAAATCGGCGATGATCGGGATCTCGTGCATGGACGAGGGCCCCTCCTCCAGCGGATGAAACGAATTCCGACAGCATGTCCGGCACCAAAAATCGTACAGCCACCCTGCGGATTATGACAGGTGGCGGCGATCCATAACGGATCGAGGATGCCGGCTGGCACTCAGGGAACGGCAGAACGAAACAAAATCATGCCCCCCTCCTATCCCCCGTCAATGAAACCCTTTAAGACAGGGGAGCCCGAAACACCGGCGTTCCGACGGGACGATTGGCAGCATCGTACGCCCATCGGGATGGGCTCTTCGTCGTGGTGCGGGCAATTGGTATCGTCAAGGCCCGGTGGGATGACCGCAACCGGTAGAAACGACCCTTTTACCGGATTCCCAGCCTTTCCTTTAGGATGAATTCCCATGCGCTGTGTGGTGATCGGGATCGGACAGGTCGGAGTCCACGTGGCCCGGGGCCTGTCGGACGCCCACGAAGTCGTCGTGCTCGACACCGACGCCGAACGGCTGGAACGGCGCAGCCGAGAACTCGACGTGCTGACCATCGAGGGCGACGGCGCCGTGGTCCCCACGCTTCGCGAAGCCAACGTGGAACAAAGCGACATGGTCGTGGCCTGCACGTCAAACGACAAGACGAACATCGTCGCCTGCGGGATGAGCAAAATCCTCGGGGATCCTTTCACGATCGCCCGCGTGAACCGGACCGACTACCTGGAGAGCTGGCGGGAGGGTCGTCGGCCCCTGGGAGTTGATTTTATGGTGGGGGCCAACCACCTCACGGCCCGCACCATTGCCCAGCACGTGGGGCTGCCGGCGGCCCGGGAAATCGATTTTTTCGCGGCGGGAAAAATTCAGCTCGCCGAGTTCGACGTCCCCGAAGCATCTCCGATTGACGGCCAGACGATCCGTGAGATGGACGAATCCGGCCGGTTCGACGACCTCAACTACCTGGCCGTCTTCTCGGAAGGGTCGTTCACGTTTCCCCGCGGCGACACCGAAGTGTACGCGGGGGATCAGCTGCTCGTCGCCGGCACCGTCGAGACGGTGCACCGGTTCTCCAGCCACCTCGCCCCGAAGGAAGAAGAGGCGACGATCCACGACATCACGATTTTCGGCGCCGGCGAGATCGGCTACCTCGTCGCGACAATCCTCGAGTCCAGCGACTACTCCGTCCGGCTGATCGAGGCCAATCCCGAGCGGGCCCGGATGGTGGCCGAATCGCTGCCGGAGACGCTCGTGTTGAACCACGACGCCACCGACGGTGATTTTCTGCTGGAAGAACACATCGACGAATCCGACGTGGTCGTCACGACGCTGGACAGCGACGAGAAGAACCTCCTCGTGTCGATCTTCGCCAAAAAGCTGGGGGCCCGGCGGGCCATCTCCGTGGTCGCGAAGAACGATTACATCCACCTGTTCGAGGACGTCGGGGTCGACGCCGCCATCAACCCACGGCTCCTGACGGCCGAGGAAATCAGCCGCTACACCCGAGGCAAGAACACCCGGAACGTGGCCATCCTCGAAAACGAGGACGTCGAGGTGCTGGAGATCGAACTCGACGAGGACAGCCCAATCGTGGAAACGACCGTCGAAGAGGCCGCCGGTCGGCTTCCGAGGGAGAGCGTGTTTGGACCGATCGTGCGTGACGGACGAATGATCAGCCCCCGGGGATCGACGGCCTTCAAGGCCGGGGATCACGTGCTCATTCTCGCCCACATTGACCAAATCGAGGCCGTCCAGGACGCCGTTTGATGCTGCCCTCCCTTCGGGTGGACGTACGGTCCGTCGTCAGCCTGGTGGGAAGCCTGCTTCGCTGGTTTTCCTTCACGCTATCGGTCCCGATCACCACCGCGCTGGTGTACGGCGAACCCCCCTTCTCCTTCCTGGTGACCTTCCTTTTAGTCTTCGTGATCGGCGTTCTCCTCGAACGGGTTTCCAGGGACCCCGAGCTGGGGATACGGGAGGGATTTCTCGTCGTTGCTCTGAGCTGGCTCAGCGTGGCCTTCCTCGGCGCCCTTCCCTACATCCTGGAGGGAAACGGGACGGTCGCGTCCCCGATCAACGCTTTCTTCGAGAGCATGAGCGGTTTCACCACCACCGGTTCCACCGTCATGGAGTCGATCAGCTTCCGGACGCACACGCACGCCCTTCTGATGTGGCGTCAGCTCACCCAGTGGCTCGGGGGCATGGGGATCGTCGTGCTGGCGGTCGCCGTTCTGCCGCGCCTGCGGGTCGGAGGCGCCCAGCTCATGCAGGCGGAAGCCCCCGGCCCGGGGCTGGAGAAACTGACGCCCCGCATCGCCCAGACCGCCCGGTACCTCTGGATCTTCTACGTCGCCTTCACCGCCCTCGAAATGATCCTTCTGTACGGAAGTCACCTCCTCGGGGCCGCCCCGAAGATGTCCCTTTACCAGTCGATCGCCCACGCCTTCACCACCATGCCCACGGGAGGGTTCTCCCCGGAGGCCCGCAGCATCGAAGCTTTCACGCCGACCGTTCAGTGGATCATCATCCCTTTCATGATCGCGGCCGGCACCAACTTCGCGCTGGTCTGGTACGGGACCACCGATCGGGTCCGCCGGTTTGTTGACGACGCCGAATGGAGGTTCTACGTCTCCGTGCTGGCCGGGCTGGCCCTCCTGATTACGTCGACCCTGCTGTACGCGAATATCAACACGGCAGGGGTCGAGGAATCCCTGCGTCACGGTCTCTTCCAGGCCACCACCATCATCACCACCACGGGCTACGCCAGCACGGATTACACCGGATGGCCCGTGGACCTTCAGATCCTGATGCTGACCGCCATGTTCATCGGAGGCTGCGCCGGCAGCACCGGCGGGAGCGTCAAAATCGTGCGCTGGCTCGTCGTCCTCAAATCGATGCTGAGGGAACTGTTCACCACCGTGCATCCCTCGGCCGTGCGACCGGTCCAACTCGGCCAGAAGGCCCTGGACGACGACACGATCCGGAGCATCCTGATGTTCGTGTTCCTGTACCTGTTTGTGTTCGGCCTCGGCACGGGCACCATCCTGATCGACTGCCAGCTGAACGGCGTCGGGCTGTCGCCGCTGGAAGCCCTGGGGACCTCGGCCACCGCTGTCGGAAACGTCGGTCCGAGCTTCGGGGCGGTGGGCCCGATGCATAATTACACCGTTCTCCCCCCCGTGACACGGTTCACGATGGCGATCCTGATGTGGGCGGGACGGCTGGAGCTGATCACGGTCATCGTGCTGTTCACACCGGCGTACTGGGTCTCTTAGGGGCCGTGAAACCATTCGGGAAGACGGACGTCGGTGAAAGCCGACTGCCCCCCACGGTTTCTTATTGGTGCGCTTTCCCGCAATGTCTCGATTCTCCCGAACTCAGGTGCCACGTTTCTTAACCATTAACGCAACCTCACGGCGTCAAAAAAGACGGTCGGACGGGACGTCATGACGGGCCTTCTCGACCAGCTTCGTCGGCAGCAGAAGCTCGTCGAACTCGGTTTCCTCCAGGGCCTCGCGAGCCCCATCGGCGTCGGACGGTGAAACGTAAAGCCCGTACCAGGTGAAGAAGGTCGGGCCGATGGGCAGTCGCCGATCGCCGTCCACCCGGGCCTCGACCCCCGCTTCCTCCAGGGCCTTTCGGGCGGCCGCCATCTCCGAGCGGATCGAACTGGCCGCCAGCGGGACCTCCGAGCCCTGCCGGGTGTCACGCAGCTGCTCCCGGGCCTCCTCGAGGGCCCGGTCCCGCTCGACCTCCTCCCCTCCTCCGGGTCGCCGGAGAACGAGCAGCCACAGGGCCAGCAGACCCACGAAGGTGCCCAGAACCACCAGAACGTCCGGGAGGAGGGCCCTCGTGCCGGGGCCGGGCATCAGGTGCGTGAGAAGGTCCGTCAGCAGCGATCGAAGTTCGATCAACCCGTCGACCAACGCGTCCATTCACCCCTTTCAGGCGACCCAGTGGGCCCGCGAACCCCGGTCATCCCCGGGAACCAGCTTCACAGTCGGGTTGTTTCCGGCGATCCCACGCGGTCACGATCAACGAGGCCAGACCGTACGCCCACAGGAGGTCCAGTGCCAGGGCGACCGAGCTCGAACCCGAGGGAAGGTGCGCCAGCAGCCCGGAGGACACGAGGGCACTCGGAAGAACGAGGGACGCGGCCGTCCCCACGCAGATCCAGGCCGTCCAGGATCCCCCGTGGATCGCGTACCAGCCGCACTGCATCCCCACCGCCGCGGCGAGCAGCTGGATCGGAACGATCAGGACAAGGACGATCCACGTACGGACGGAGGGGCGAAACACCGCGGCCCAGCCGTTCCTCACCGCTGGGCGGCCCCCCGTCCCGGGGGGACTGAACACGGCGTGCCGGCGGATTTGAAGCCCCTGAGTCGCCCGGACGGCGTCACGGTTCCGGTTTCGAACCCCGGCCGCCGGCCCCGCCGTCCCGGTCGACGGATTCCAGGAAAAAGGTCTCCATTTCCCGGGTACCCTTGACCTCGATGGTCCCCCGGGACTCGAAGTCGAAACCGTGTTCGCTGTGGATCTCGAGGGTCAGTTTGGTCGTGGGAGTCACCTGGATCTTCCCGGGCACGCCGGTCTCCTCCATGCGACTGCCGACGTTGACCGCGTGGCCCCAAACGTCGTAGGAGAACTTCTCACGGCCGATGACCCCGGCCACGAGCGATCCCGTGTGAAGACCGATGCGAAGCTGGAAGGGATCGCCCTCCTCCCGGGTGAACTGCTTCGCCGTCTCCCGGAGGTCCAGCGCCAGCAGAGCCGCCCGCTCGGCGTGGTCGTCCGCTGCGTCGGGCAGACCGGCCACGGCAAAGTACTTGTCCCCGATCGTCTTGATTTTTTCGACGTCGTATTCGCAGGTGAGTTCGTCGAAGCTGGCGAAGATACGATCCAGGAGGCGAACGACGGAGTTGGGGGCCAGCTTGTCGGCCAGCGGGGTGAAGTCGACGATGTCCGCAAAGAGCACGGTCGCCTCCGTATAGCCCTCGGCGATCAGCTCGTCTCGGTTCTTGAGGCGATGGGCGACCTCCTCGGGCAGGATGTTCCGAAGGAGCTTCTCGGAGCGTTCCCGCTCCCGTTCGGCCACCTCCCGCTCCTGGTCGAGCTGGGTCTGCTTGCGGCGAATTTCCCGCTCCTTGAAGAAGTTCAGGTAATCGAAATGGTAGATCACGTGGCCGATGACGGTGCAGAGCACGGAAGAGACGGCCATCAGGGAGATGTGCTGATCAAGGTAGGGGTAGGCCTCGAAGGCCACGGGGTTCACCGACGCGTAGGTCCACGTGTAGGTCACCGCGTAGCTGACGGTCAGAAGCAGGCAGCTCACGAAACGCCGCACGATGTCAACCGACATCACGACGGTGAACATCGGAAAAACGTAGGCCACGTAATACCAGGGGAAATCAAAGCCCGCCACGCGGCCGAACATGTAGCCCATCAGGATGAAATCGGTCAAATAAAGCCCCATAACGAGGTAATTAACGTGGCGATGAAGGTCCCAGACCGTAATGAGAGCCAGGACCAATCCCACCAGGGCGAAGGTCACCAGGCGCCAGTAGAAAAGCGCGTAACTGATGGCGGAGCTGTCGAAGAACAGAAAGTCCTTGGGGGCCATGAAGAACAGCATCAGCAGGACCATGACCAGCACGGCTCGGATCCGGTTGACCGACGCCTTGAGCATGTGCACCCGGAACAGCCGGGTCTGGTAGGAGGAACGGTCCCGGTGCATCACCACGTCGTCCCAGAAGGAACCGAATCCACCCCGGGTCAGGTAGCTCCAGACATCCATCAGGCGAGCGCCCAGGGAGGAGTTCGAGGCGGAGGAACTCATCGCTCGGCTCGGGGGAAAGCCGGGTTCGGGGCAGCAAATAACACGGTTACTCCTGCCTCCCGCGCAAGAGACGGCTCGACGGGCGTCGTACCGGGCGAACTCGACACCCCGAGTATATATCGGCCCGGACCCCAGCACAGGGCCCGCCGGGGATCCATCCCCGGCGGGCGAGAGGGCGCGGGCTGTTTTCGGTCGGACGGAAGCCGATCAGTTCCGTCCCGGTACGTCCACCACGGCCATGCGCTGCGGGTAGGTCCCGACGGGAATGGAGCGCACCTGCGTGAGCTGGTTCAGGGAAATGACCGACACGCTGTTCGAGGCCCGGTTGCTGACGTAGGCGTAGCGGGAATCACCGCTGAACTCGATCCAGTTGGGTTCATCCCCCACCGGGATGGTCTTCACGAAGTCGAGGGAAGGATGGCGGTAGACGGCGACGTAGCCGCTCGGGCTGCCCGCCGCGAGGAGGTAGCGTCCGTCCGGGGAGACCCCGATCCCGTGGTTTACGGTGCGGGGATAGAACCACGGCCGACTCACGTCGGACTCCAGGTCGGGCAAATCGACGGTCTTCAGGACGCGGCGGCGGTTCGGATCCACGACCTTGAACCCGTGCAGGGAGGAAAGCTGGGCGTAGAGCCGCGAGCCGTCCCCGGAGAACACGAAGGGACGCACGGGGTTCTCGAACGGAATTCGGGCGATCACGCTGCGGTGTCGGTTGTCGACCACGCTGATCCGGTTCGTCACCATGGACCCCACGTAAAGGTCTCCCGTCCGGGGATGCACCTCGAGCCCGTGCGCCCCGTATCCGAGCGGAACACCGTGCTCGTGTCCCATGAACCAGCTGTAGAAAAGGTCCAGCAGCATGTGGGGGATCCCCTGGCCGCCGAATCCCAGGGGGATCCGGTCCACGATGCTACGCTCGCGGACATCCACGACCAGCAGATAAGCGGAGTCGTACAGGGCCACGTAAAGGTGTCGTCCCCGGGGATCCATCTCAACGTGGTGAGGCCAGCCCCCGAAGGAAATCCGCCAGGCAACCTCGTCGGTGCGGGTGTTCAGGGCCACGACCTCCCCGCTTCGGGCCAGCTCGGGTACCCCGGGAAGCCCGAACCCCCTCGCCCGGCTCAGGTAGACTCGCCGCCCGCTCTGCGAGGCCACGACGCTGTCGGGATACTTCCCGACGTCCACGCTGCTCACCACGCGGTGTTCGGGGAGCTGGACCACCGAGACGTCCCCGCCGTGCGTGTTTTCGACGAACAGGTACTCCCCGGCGGTGCACGGCATGACCACCGCCAGGAGAAACCAGGCCGACAGCAGACCGAAAACCCCCGCCCGGTTCACCCGTCCCATCCAGTCAGTCCTCCTCGTTGCCCATCAGCGTCCAGAGTTTGGGACCGATCGGGTCCTCCAGTTCTTCCTGGAAGTGTCCAACCAGGCCCACGCAGCGGGAAATGACGGAAAATCCACGCGCCACCTGCCAGTCGAAACCCATGTCGGTGAGGATGGCCCCGATGGCCCCGGTGACGTTAATGGGGAGGGAACGGTCGAGACGTTCCTCGGCCTCCTGCTGCACGGCTCGAATCAGGGCGACCCCGTCCCCGGAAAGCTCCAGCGTTTCGGCCAGCTCGAAGAGCTCGACCGTCCGGGGGTCCGGATCGTGCTCGGGGTGACCCAATCCTGGCAGGATCTCGCCGCGCTCCCGGTAGCCCGAGACGACCCCGTCAGCCATGGTCTCGAGGGACTCCTCATCGTGCTCCCGGAGCGTGGTCTGAAGGAGTTCGGCGACGTCCTGGGTGGGGCCCACGAAACGGGATCCAACCCCCAGCAGCCCGCTGGCCACCGCCCCCTGGAGTGATTCGGGTTCCCCGTAGGCCGTCAGCCGGGTGGCCAGGGCACTGGGGGTAAGCCCGTGCTCCACGAGGGTCACCAGGACGGCGTTGACCATCCGCGCCTCGCGATCGTCGGGTTTTTGTCCCCGGAGCACGAGGTAGGTCATCTCCCCGAGATCCAGCTCACCGATCAGTTCGTCGGTCAGGTTCAGGTCCCGCACGAAGATCTCGGCGGGCGTCGAATGGCCCTGTCGGGTCCGAAAGTCGGGTGACTCGGACACCGGGATCACCTCGCGAACGTGGATAGGGACACACGAATGTCCCGCACGATCAGTCCCCGTTCGGGCGGGACGGTGCCGGGGAATCGCCGGGGACCTCGGTGTGGGGCACCTCGACTTCCCGGGTGCTCACGAATTTCTCCCGATTGGTCTCGACCTCGACCCGAAGCTCGGCGGGCTGGCCGTTGTTCAGCGCCATGAAACCGATGGGCAGTTTCTGACCGGTGCTCATGGGGTCCTCGAGGATGGCGTCGGCCGCCCGTCCCGAGCTTCGCATGACACTTTCCAGGAAGTGGGTGGTCTCGCCCCCCTCGCGGAAGGCGAAACCGACCTCGAGCAGACCCAGCCCCAGCCGCACCAGGTAGCCGAAGTCCAGGTAGAACCCGTACCAGCGGCCCAGTGAAAGCGTAAATGTCACGAGCATCATCTCCTCGTCGAGCGAGGTGGATGAGGGCCCGGACGCCGCGGCCCCGCTTTCAGGGGAACCGGAACCGGAGGACCGTCCTGTGCCCGGGAGAATCCCGATAAGTGTAGCAACAGGAGTCGAATCCGTCGCCCGACGGCGGGGTCGGTCTGAAACGGTTGGGGCTACCGACCGCAGGGGGTGAACTCGCGCAGCCGATAAAAGGGCGGGTGTCGCCCCTCCCCCGTGGCGACCAGGGCCCCGGGTTCGTCGAGGTGGGTGAGCGCCTCGGGCTTCTCCATGGGAACACGCGGCCCGGGCTCCGCCGCGGACTCGAGGTCGAAGACCGCGACGTCGTCGTAGGCCACGCAGAGGCTCAAAAGCCCCTCGTAGGCCAGCAGGGTGGCCGTTCGCCCGTCCGGGGAGAAATCCCCCGCCGTGACGGTCCAGCCCCCCGGATGGGTCCGGGGCAGATTAACCGTGCCGACCAGCCGGGCCTCCTTGACCGACTCGTTTCGCTCGAACTCGCGGGGAACCCGGTAGAGGTTGACCGCGTGGGCGGTTGTTTTCTCCAGCACGTACATCTCCAGCGTCCGGGGGTGGACCATGAGGGTTTCCGCGTTGCGGGGTCCGTCGGGGTACCGGAAATCCACGCGATCCCAGTGGCTGGCCAGCGTGCGCTTCGCGTCGTCCAGGGAGACGGCGATCGGATCCAGCCTGACACGGTAGATGCTCACGTGCTGTCGCCGGGCATCGTTGTCACCGATGTCCGCGACGTAAAGGCAGTAGCCTTCCGGGTCCTCACCGCAGGGGGCGCGGTCCAGGTCCTCCCAGTCCACCGCCCGGGCCCCCATCAGGGAAACGGCCCGGACGACCGATTCCCCGGGCAGCACCTCGAAGACCCTCGGGAGCCCCCCGGAGTCGTTGTGCACCCAGTAGCTTCCCCGCTCGGCCGTGTGGGTCGTGACCCCGGAAACTTCGGTCAGGGCGTCGTCCCGAACACGGCCCACGAAGGAGAACGGCGTGGTGTCACGGGCGGGTTTTTCACCGGCGGGTTTCAGGGCACAGCCGGACACCAAAAGTGGAACCATGATCAGCCCGAGCATGACCCCGAATCGGGGGGTTTCCATGGCGATCACCCCGTCACCCGTCGGGTTTCGGTTGGAGTCACAGATTAGCACATCCGGGTGCACACCGGCGAGCCCACGACCTGAGGACGGCCAATGGACATTCCGCGGCGGCTGGTCTATCGTAAGTCCGTTTCGCCGCAGACATCTTTGCCGCGAGCGTCGGGAGTTTCAACCATGCCCAGAAACGTGGACAAGGAGGAGCGCCGCCGCACGATCATCGAGGCGGCCG
>CAZEBV010000033.1:0-15760 GCA_964510695.1 uncultured bacterium | reverse complement strand
GATCACGTTGTAGCATTTCTGAAGGCGGTCCAGCTGCTGCTGGAAGGCCACCGTCTGACGGGGCTTGATCCGGTGCCAGGCCAGGATCCGATACACCGGGACGGCGGTCTCGGGAAGCCCGCCGGTGAGGCGATCGACCAGCCGTATCAGAAGGTTTCGGAGGCGTTCTTTCACGGTTCCGGACCCCCGTCGTCCTCGTTCCGGACCTCGTCGATGAGCCCCCTGTAACCCTCGAAGAACCAGTCGGGTTCGAAGTGATCCCGGATGTACCGGCGACCGCGCCGGGCCAGCGTCCGGCGGCGACCCGGGTCATCGAGAAGGGCGGCGGCGGCCTCCGCCAGGCGCCCGGGATCCCCGGGCGGTACGAGGATTCCGGCCTCCGAATCGCGGACCAGGTCCCGCCCCCCCCCGACCGCGGAGGCCACCACGGGGGTCCCGCACGCCATGGATTCGAGCAGAACCCGGCCCAGCCCCTCCGTGTAGGAGGGCAGGATCAGCATTCGGGCCTCCAGCATGGCGTTGAGAAGCCGACGGGTCTCCACGCGGCCCGGAAACCGGACGCGGTTCTCAAAGCCGTCCCGGGTCAGGCTCGTTCTAAGGGGCTCTTTGAGCGGCCCCTCCCCGTACATCCACAGTTCGAGCCCGGGGTACGATTCCGCGAGGGTCCGGTAGGCGCTCACAAGAACCTTTACCCCTTTCAGTTCGGTCATGGCCCCGGCGTAAAGAAGGGCGGGGGTCTCCGACGGTTCCCGATCCGGGTCGCCGGCCTCCAGGAAGGGCTCAAGGTTCGTGTAGGTCGGGAACGTGTGGTGAGGACGACCCGTCGGGGCGTGCTGCTGGATCAGGTGGCGGGTGAAGCGGGAGATCGAACGGTACGCGTCGGCCCGACGGAACACGAACCGGCTGTAGGCTTCCAGAAGCCCGCGCAGGAACGGATGGTCCGGGAGGGAACGCAGCCGAAAGAAGCTGTCGATCCAGTCGCCGTGGGCTTCGACGACCAGCCGGGAGCCCAGGGGTCCCAGGAGAAGCCGGGGTAAGAGGGCGGCCGCGGCCTCGTAGGGCCCCTGGGCGACCAGGACCCGGACGCGGCCGGACAGAAGCAGACGGGCGGCGATCCAGGGGACGAACAGGTAGTAAATAAGCACCCGAACGGGGAAGGGAACCCCGGCGGGGAGCGGATAAAACCGGCAGCCCGCCCGTTCGAAGGGACGGTGGTGGTCCGGGGAGAAACAGACCGCGTGGGCCCGCATCCGTTCACTGAGACCCCGCCAGCGCCGGCGGGTGGAATCCCCCAGGGGGTCGGAGACGTGCATCGAGGACACGAACAGGACCCCGGGTCGGGCGTCGCCGTCCGGGGTGGATCGGGGGTCAGGACCGCCGGGCACAGGTCTCGAGGAACTGAGCGGTCTGGTCCAGCACCGAGTCCCATCGCAGGGGTTCGGGGACGGACGGGGGTTCCCGGCGGTCGGGGAAGAGCCCCTCCCGGAGCCGCCGGGTGAGCTCGGCGGGCCGGTCCCGATCGTAGAGGGCGATCCGGTCGGGATACATTCGAGCGAGTTCCCGTGTGCCGCCCGAGGCGGAAGCCAGCACCGGTGCTCCGCAGGCCATGGCCTCCAGCAGGAGGTGGGGAAACCCCTCGTAGGTGGAGTGCAGGAGCAAAAGGTCGCACGCCCGCAGGTGCCGCCAGACGGAAGCGCGGTCCACGGATCCCTTGAACGTGACCCGCTCCTTCAGCCCGTGCCGGCGAACGGCCCGTCGGGCGGGTTCACGGTCCGGGCCGTCCCCCAGCACGATCAGGCCGGCGTCCTCCACGAAAGCGAGTCGTCGAATCAGGTCGGGCACCCGTTTCCAGGGGACCAGCCGGCCGGCCGTGAGCAGGCGAAGCCCCCCGCCGGGCCAGGACACGGTTGGCCCCTCCGAGGTTTCATCCGGGGGATGCACACTGTTGTAAATCACCCGGATTTGCTGCTCCGGGACGCCCCATTCCTCCACGATGCCCTTCAGGTAACGGCTCGGCACGATCACCCCGGCCGCACGGCGGGCGACGCTGCGCCGGATCCATCGATCCAGACGGTGGCGAAGCGGAAGGGAAGCCGTCTGGAACGCCTCGATGCTGGGGGCCTGGTCCGTGGCCAGCCGGTAGCGTTCCCAGCTTCGATCCCCAACCACCTTCAGCACGTACGGGGTCCGGTGGACGGGGAGCGTGGCCGTGTATTCGAAGCTCATTCCGTTCACGTAGGTCAGGTCTCGGCCCCGGGTAAGTGCCGGGAACCGAACGATGGATTTCACCAGCCTCAGGGGCATGGAACCCGTCAGGCGATGGACCGGAAACGGAAAACGATCCCCCCGATCGTGGCCGCGGGCCGTGGTCACGGTGATCTGCCACCCTTTCCGGGTAAGCCCTTCGGCAAGGGGGGGTACGTAGGTGGCGGGACCGCCAACCTCCGGGGGGAAAATGCCCGTGAGCACCAGCAGATTCATGGGAACGGTATCCTCTCAGAGGGCCTTGCGTACCGTGGGGCGGCGATTTCCCTAACTTTAACTCAGCCCGTTTTTCTTCCGCAGTCCGAAGAACCGGTTGGGGAGGTGGACGGTTCGGCTTGGATCGTTTCAGGTTTCGGCTACAATACGGAGCACCGTTAGTATCCTTCCACACGGTTAGCACTTCATCCTCGATCGATCCCCCGGGAGAGATCCGACGATGGCCATTGGACTGGAAATGTACCGCCGGCAGCGTGAGGAAGAAAAACGGCGGGAACGGATGCGAGAGGACCTCAACGAAGTGCGGCGCCGCTGTGAGTATCTCGTTCGTACCCACGAGAACCAGCGCTTCATGCGCGTGTATATCCTCATGGCCCTGGATCGTATTATTCACGAGCTGGCCTACCGACGGTCCCTGGGCTCGGCCGAGGTGTCCCTGGAGGAGAACGAGGAGGAACCTCACCGCATTGAGCTCGTGGTGCGCAACCCGGAGATGACCCAGACCGACGTCCGCGAAATCCTCGAACGCAACGTCCGTGACGAGTACACGTTCAACCTCGTCAAGGCCCTGAGTTTCATGGACGAATTTACGATTTCCCCCGCCGAGGAGGGGGGCGTACAGCTCTCCGCCTCCAAGGCGCTGAACACCGAGATCATCGAGTAACCGGCCTTCCTTTTCCACCGTTCTTCCCCCCGCACGATCCTAATGGGACGGGGGACCGCTTCCGATAATCGTTAGCGGAAGCGCCACCCGCCAGGAAGGGAGTCCCCCGTATGTGGTCCGAGGTCAAGAAGTTTTTCTTCCAGGACCCGGCCCGTAAGAGCACCCCCCGGCAGCTCGTGGAAATCGGGGTTCTTTACGTCGTTCTGATCGGCGTGGTGGCCCTTCACGACGAGCTGGAGACCCGCTGGCTTTTGATGTCGATCGTGTTTCTCGTGACCGCGGTCTGGAGCTGGGGGCGTGAGTTCCTCCGCGTGGCCCTCACCGCGGGCATCATCGTGTTCGGGCTGATTCGCCCCTTCGTGGTGCAGGCGTTTTACATTCCCTCCCGTTCGATGGAGAACACCCTGCTCGTGAACGATCACATCTTCGTCAACAAATTCATCTACCGCCTGAGCCGACCGGAGCGGTGGGACGTGGCCGTTTTCGAATACCCGGAGGATCCCGACAAGGACTACATCAAACGTCTTGTTGGGCTGCCGGGGGACACGATCGCGGTTCGGAATTATCATTTGATCGTCAACGGGGAGACCGTACCCCGACGCGTCGTGGGACGAGAGGTCGAGGTCCAGTTCCCCCGGGCGCCCCGGGCCCGCGGCACGTTAGGTTCCACGCGTCTGTACCGTTTTCGCGGGGAACGCCTCACCGTCAACAACCGGGACGTGCTCGGGGAAGGAGGGGAAGGGTTACATCTGCTGGCCGGCGTGGCCCGGGTGGTCCGGGAGGCGGACGATCACCGCATCAAGGAGTTCGTGGAGAACGGCGTCACCCGTCGGACCGATTACACGGAGTCCTTCGGACCGATCCGGGTGCCCCGGAAAGGGGAAACCGTTCGACTGAACGAACTGAATCCCCGGGAGCGTCGTTTCTTCTACCATCTTCTCCGAAACCGATCGAGTGACCCGGTGCGCCTTCAGGAGGGGCGCCTATACGTGGGCAATCGGGCCGTTGAGTCGCTGACCGTTCGGCGCAACCTCTACTTCATGATGGGGGACAACCGTGATCACAGCGAGGATTCCCGGGTCTGGGGATTCGTACCCGAGGATCGACTGCTGGGGGAGGCTTTTTTCATTTACTGGCCACCCGGCCGCATCGGGGTGCCGGGGGGAGACGTCTCGTGATTCCGTCCGGGCCCCGGGGATGCCCTCCCGGGGGGGAGGCGTAAAGGATGGGTTCGCTTCGTGAAACGATTTCCCGTCGCGCGGTTTACCTGCTGGTTCTGATCGGGGCTTTAATGCTAATTCTCGCCGTCAAAACCGGGTACCTGATGCTTTTCGCCGACATTCCGGTCGACGGGGATGACCCCGGGGCCCGGCTGAACCGAACCACCGATCCTCCCCGGGGAAAAATCGTCGACCGACGAAATTCCATCCTGGCCATCAGCGTCCAGAGGCAGTCCCTTTACGGCAATCCTCATCAGGTCCAGAAGGCCTGGAAAACGGCCCGCCGGGTCGCCCCCCATATCGAGATGTCGGCCCCGGCGGTCTACAAGCGTCTCCGGCGCGACCGCTACTTCGTCTGGCTGGACCGCAAACTCTCCGAGGACCAGCTGCGGCGAATACGAAAGCTCGACCTGGACGGGCTGGGTACCGTGCCGGAGTACAAACGGGTCTACCCCAAGGAGTCACTGGCAGCTCAGGTCCTGGGCTTCGTCGGGGTGGACAACCAGGGGTTGGGGGGGGTGGAGCGTCAGTTCAACGACCGGCTTTCCAGCGTTGAGCCCTCGAGCGGCCCCCTTCCCACCGGGGGGGTCTCCGACCTCGGGGATCCCGTGCTTCGGCTGACGATCGACCAGACGCTCCAGCATATCGTTGAGGAGGAGCTGGGACGGATGGCCGGCCGGGAGGAGCCGAAAAACGCGATGGTCGTTGCGATGGATCCATCCAGTGGTGAAGTGCTCGCGCTGGCCAACTGGCCCACCTTCGATCCCAACCGCTTCTGGCGCTACGATCAGCGCGTGCGCCGGAACCGTGCGGTGGCGGACGTCTTCGAACCGGGCTCGACCCTGAAGGTCATGAACGTGGCAGCCGGATTGGCGGAGGGGGTGCTCCGCCCCGGTGACGAGTTTCACTGCAAAGGGTACACCTATCTTCCCCGGGCCCGTCACACCCTTAACTGTTACGACGCCCACGGCACGCTGTCCGTCCCCGAGATCCTCATCGAGAGCTGCAACGTGGGGGCCGTCAAGTCGATCGGGGAGATGGAGCCCTCGACGCTTTACTCCTACCTGCGATCGTTCGGTTTCGGCAACTGGACCGGGATCCGTCTCCCCGGGGAGGCGCAGGGGACCCTCCAGCGGCCCGCCGACTGGTCGTCACTTTCTCAGCCCAGCATGGCGATCGGACAGGGGATGTCCGCCAGTGCCCTCCAGTTGACCACGGCCCTCTCGGCCATCGTCAACGACGGTGTTCTCATGAAACCCCGCGTGGTCAAAGGGGTGCGGCGGGGCAACGGCTACTGGCGAGCCACGGAGCCCTTTTCGGTTCGACGCGTGCTGCCCGTCGACGTGGCCCGCTCGGTTCAGCGTTACATGGCCGGTGTCGTGGAGGAGGGAACCGGCCGGCGTGCACAGTCGGAGCAGTATCAGCTGGCCGGCAAGACCGGCACGGCCCAGAAGGCCAACCTGGAGGAGGGCGGCTACCACCCGGATCGCGTAATGGCTTCCTTCATGGGGTTCGGTCCGGTGGGCGAACCCGAACTGGTGGTCGCGGTGTTCGTGGACGAACCCGCCGAAGGACGCTACGGGGGCACCGTGGCCGCCCCGGTCTTCCGTCGGATCATGGAGCGGGGACTGCAGTACCTCGATCGTCGGGACGACGACCACAGCCTCGTCAGCCGGAGGGCCTCCCGGGGCCCCGAGCGGGTCGGGCACTGACCCGCCGCCGGCCGAGGCGACCCTGTTCGGGGAGCCCCCGGCCGATTTGCATCCGTTCGTTCGGGGCCCAGCCGGGTTTTCTTCTCCCGTCCGACGGGCTGGGGCCACCGCGCCCGCCCGGGACCGGTCCATCGGTTCCGTGGACGACCCCGTCCGGAAACGTAAGAAAACGCTCCACGGAGCCACCGATCCCGATGCTTTGTTGGGAACCGAACAGTGGGTTCCCGGGCGCCGGTCCAGGCTGTGTCGATGAATTACGCGGAGGACGGAACGGACACCGGCGTTCGGGTTTGATCCCATTGATTCGACGGCCTTCGGGGGATTCGTGATGGCAGCCATGGACTACGACATGGTCATCGTCGGCGGCGGCGTGGGCGGGCTGGTCACCGCGAGCGGACTGGCCCGGCTGGGGGGCGACGTTTGTCTGGTCGAGAAGGAAGAAGGCAGGCTGGGCGGGGACTGCCTGTATTACGGGTGCGTGCCTTCCAAGACCCTGATCCGCACGGCCGATCTCGCCCAGAAAATGCGAAACGCCGACCGGATGGGTCTGCCGGCCCACGATCCCGACGTCGATTTTTCGGCGGTGATGGACCGTATGTGGAGCGTCATCGAACACCTCGCGGAGCACGACGACCCCGAGCGGTTCCGCCGCATGGGGGTGGACGTGCAATTCGGTGAGGGATCGTTTCGTGGCCCCCATGAGTTCGAGCTGAACGGTGACGTTATCACCGGCCGCCGCTTTCTGATTGCCACCGGTTCCCGGCCGGCCCTTCCTCCGATTGACGGGCTCGAGGACGTCGATTACCTCACCAGCGAAACGGCCCTCCGTCTGGACAGCCTCCCGGATTCAATGATCGTAATCGGCGGCGGTCCGATCGGTCTGGAACTGGGACAGACGTTCCAGCGACTGGGATGTGACGTTTCCCTAATCGAGACGCTGCCGTGCATTCTCCCGAAGGAGGACCAGGAGATCGCCTGCCTGGCCCACGAGCAGCTGGAGGAGGACGGTCTGACGATTGCCACCGAGGTGCGGGCCGAATCCGTTCGGCGGGACGGTGAGGCCGTGGTCCTCGAGGCTCGAAACGGGGAGAAGCGGGAGACCCTGCGGGCCGACTCCCTCCTGCTGGCCACCGGCCGCCGGCCCAACCTGGAAGGGCTGGCCCTGGAGGCGGCGGGGGTCGAGTACGAGGAGGACGGGATCCCCGTCGATCGACGGATGCGCACGAATCAGTCCCATGTTTACGCCGTGGGGGACGTGACGGGATTGTATCCGTTCACCCACGTGGCGGAATATCAGGCCGGGATCGTGGTCGGCAACATCATGGCGGCCCCGATTCCCTTCTACCACCGCCGGGCCGATTACGACGTGGTGCCCTGGTGCACGTTCACCGACCCGGAGGTTGCTCGGGTGGGAATAACCGAGGACGCCGCCCTCGAAGAATACGGTGAGGACGGCGTGCGGGTGGATCGTTTCTCGTTTCGGGACCAGGACCGGGCCGTCATCGAGGCGGAGAACCGGGGAATGGTCAAGCTTGTTTACCGCCGGAAATGGCTGGGGGTCGAGCTGGTGGGAGCCCACATCGTGGGGCCCTCGGCCGGGGAGATCATCCACGAGTACGTGCTGGCCATGAACAACGGGATCCCACCCTCCGGCCTCTCCGGGACCATCCATATCTACCCCACCGTCTCCCAGGCGGTCAAGCGCGGGGTGGACCAGTATTTCGGGGACGTGCTGTTCGAGGGCTGGATTCCGAGTCTTACCCGCTGGTACCTTAAACTGACCCGTTGAGGCCGTTCCGAAAGCCCCGGAGGAATCCCTGATGGACGCCTCCGACGCACCGGAAGGACGCCCCGTTCGCCGCTGCCTGGTCGGCCTTCTGGTGCTCCTCGCGGCTGCCGTCCTCGTCTGGATGGTTCGGGAGTACGGTCTGTTGAGGCCCCTCTACGAGTGGTACCAGAGCGACTTCGAGCGGTGGCTGGCCCGGCACCCCTTCCTGGGCCCGCTGGCGTTTGCGGCCGTGTACGTCCTCACGGTGGTGGCGCTGGTGCCCGGAAGCATCCTGACGCTGGTGGCCGGAGGGGTCTTCGGGCCGGTCTGGGGTCTCATCATCGTGTCCGTCGCCTCCACGGTGGCCGCGGGGATCGCTTTCCTGATCGCCCGCCACGTGGCCTCGGACTGGGTGCAGCGCCGTGCCTCCGGCCGGCTGGCCAAACTCAAACGGGGCATCGAGGAGGAAGGCTGGCGTTTCGTCGCCTTTACTCGGCTCGTTCCGATCTTCCCCTACAACCTGCTGAACTACATGTTCGGCCTGACCCGAATTGATTTCTGGGTCTATGTCTTCGTCTCCTGGGTGGCGATGCTTCCGGGAACCTTCGCGTACGTCTACGCCGGCTTTGCCGGTCGGAAGGTTGTTTTCGGGGAGGGGGGATGGGGGTATTACGTGACCTACGTTGGTTCGGCGGTGGGGCTGCTCCTGGTGGCATCGATGCTCCCGCGCCTGGTGCGCGCGCTTCGTGACCGTCCGATGGATGAGGTCGTTGGCGAGGAGGCCGGGTGAATTCGATTTACCCCCGGAGGAGCATGTCCAGCAGGTTGTCCTGGAAACTGGGGCTCGCGGTGTATGATGCGTGTCCCTGACAGATAAGAACCCGCCGATCGACCCGGAAGAGGGATCCGCGCCGCTCCCCGGGAACGATCCCCAGCAGCGAATTCCTGGTAACGCTTCCATCCCCGGGCGCCAGCATCAGCGTTTCGTAGTCCACACCGCTGCGCCGCCGCTGGATCCGGCCTGGTTTAAGCCGGATTGTCGAGGCCCCCTCGTCGGGTTGGATCAGGACCCTCGCCGGCGTCGGACGGCATCCTCCTCCCAGCAGGGCCGTGTGGACGCCCGACGGGGGAGCCGGGGTGGATAGCGACCGGTGAAACCCGGCCGTGCGCTTCAGGTGCGCCGCCATGAACCGCTCCATCCCGGCCAGGTAACGGCGCGCGGCGGCCGAATCGTCGAACCGTTCGCGAACTCGCCGGCGCACCGCCGGATCGTAGATGGCCCAGCGGTGACGGCGCCAGGTGTCGGTGTCGTAGAGGTTCAGGGCGAGTTTCCGTCCTTCCGGATCGATCGCCCAGCGGCGATCGGGGACCGGGAGGAGAGGATACACGCCGGGAAGGCGGAGGAAGGTCTCCGGGTGGATGGTGCTGAAGCCGATCGGTTGTCCCTCGACGGCCCGCTTGAGTGCCTGGACCGAACCGAAATTGGGCGGGGCGATGAGAAGCGCTTTTCGGACCCTCGACGTTCCTCTCATGGGGGGTCTACGGGGGGGGTCGTCCAGGAGTCCCGGCGTCCGTAGCGGAGGTAGTAGCGCGCCACCAGCCCGCCGGCGGAGTGGGCCACGAGATCCACCGTCAGGCCCTCACGCCCGTGGACCTTACGCAGTCGTTCGATCAGGGTGTCAAGCTGTCGAACCGTGTGCAGGGGATCCCGGCGCCAATCCCAGGTGAAGAGCACGCAGTCGGTGGAGGGGGAGATCGAGCCGGGGTAACGGCATTCGTACCCCCCCGTCTCCTCGAGGGTCCGAACCAGCTGGCCGTAGTAATCGCTGGTGACCCCGTTCTCCTGAAGTCGGCCCGGACGTAAGGGGTCGGGGAAACCGTCCCCCGGACGGTGGTCCAGGGGAAGCTCCAGGTCACGGGGGTTATGGCCCATCCAGGTCGTCCACATGCTGTTCGGCCAGACGTTCTCACCGGTTGACCGGTCGTTCAGCCTGGAACCGAAGGTCCCGGGAATCACGATCACCGGGTGCTCGGAGGTGGCGGTGGGATCCTGGCGGTAGAGTTCGATCCGGTCGAACCCTCCCCGGTGGGTGCATCCGCCGGCCCAGGGCATGAAAAGCACGGCGGCCATAAGAAGAGGGATCGACCGGCGCGGCATCGAGCGGTTCATGGGATTCCGGAATCCTTCCGCGAGCATCGAGAGGTGGTCCGGCGGGATTGTTCCGGGGGTCCGGGGATTCGTCGAGCCGCCGATCCCCCCGGGAACGCCCTTGGCGGCGGTCCGTTTACCATACTAGTCTGCGGCCGCTGCATCAGCCGGGGTACCTTCGGGATCAGAAGGAGGGGTTCAGGGGGTCGGGAGATCACGGCCGTGACCGCACCGATGCGGCTCGTCGGACGCCGCCCAAAAGTAGTTTGATCCTCCGAACTGGTCGTTTATACTTCGGATGCTTTTCCGGCTGAATTCGGTGGAGCCCCCAGGGAGGTTGACGGTGTGACCAAAACCGAGCTGTCCGAAGTTCTTGCTGAAAAGGCCGATCTCTCACAGCGGAAGGCCAAGTCGGTCATCGACAACCTGACGGAGACCATCACGGAGAAACTCACGAACGGGGATGGTGAAAAGGTCACCATTCAGGGCTTCGGGACGTTTGACATCAGCCACCGGGAAGCCCGTCAGGGAGTGGACCCACGCGACCACGACAAACGCATCACGATTCCCGCCCGTACCGTACCACGCTTCCGCCCCGGAAGCACCCTGAAGAAGGCAGTTCGAGAGGCTCACGACGGCCAGGCGTAAGTTCCTTCCGATCGATCGCATCCTTCGAACTGGACCCTGACCCGGTCGTTTGAGCCATCCATCAACCCGACCTGGAGGATCCTTCGATGACCCTGCGCATTGCGGTAAACGGTTTCGGTCGAATTGGCCGGATGACGGTTCGTGCGGCCCTTCGGGAGGATCGCGACGTGGAGGTCGTGGCCGTCAACGACGTGGCCGACCCCGATCGTATGGCTCACCTCTTCAAACACGACACGGTCCACGGGACCTACCCCGATCCGGTTGAACTTCGGGGGGACGAACTTCACGTCGGTGAAACGTCGATGCGTCTGCTCAACGAGAAGGACCCCTCGACGCTTCCGTGGGATCAACTCGACGTGGACATTGCCGTGGAATCCACGGGGCTGTTTCGGAAGCGGGAGGAGGCGGCCCGTCACCTCGATGCGGGTGCGGGGAAGGTCATCATCTCCGCCCCGGCCACGGAACCGGACCTCACGGTGGTCATCGGCGTCAACGACGACGAGTACGATCCGGAGCAGCACGACATTATCAGCAACGCTTCCTGCACCACCAACTGTCTGGCTCCGGTCGTCAAGGTGCTGAACGATGCCTTCGGCATCGAGTCGGCCGTGATGACCACCACCCACGGATACACGAACAGTCAGAACCTCCTGGACGGTCCCCAGGGGAAGGACTACCGGCGGATGCGCGCCGCCGCTGAATCGATCATTCCGACCAGCACGGGGGCCGCTCAGGCGACCACGGAGGTTCTTCCGGAACTGGAGGGCCAGCTCGATGGGATGGCCATGCGGGTTCCGGTCCCGGACGGCTCCATCGTGGACCTGGCGGCCCAGCTGGAGTCCACGGTGACCCGGAAGGACATCGACGACGCCATGCGTGAGGCGGCCGGGGGGTCGATGGAGGGGGTTCTTCAGTACACCGAGGAAGAACTCGTCTCCTGCGATTACATCGGGAATCCTCACTCCGCTGTCTACGACGCAGAAAAAACGATGGTCATGCAGGGACAGCACGTGAAAGTGCTTGCGTGGTACGACAACGAGTGGGGTTATTCCAACCGAATCGTGGACCTCGCCGAAATCACGGCCGGAGTCAAGAAACCGGTTGCCTGATTCAACGGCGTCCTCCGTCCCTTTCCCCAAAAAGACCCTTTACGACCTGCCGGACGTTTCGGGCCGGACCGTGCTGATGCGGGCCGATTTAAACGTCAGCCGGGAGCCCGACGGTTCCGTGCAGGACACCTACCGGCTCCGGGCCGTGGTGCCGACGCTTCACTGGCTGCTCGACCACGGCACCGCCGTCCTCCTGATGAGCCACCTCGACCGTCCCGGCGGGACGGTGGACCCTGAGATGCGGCTGGATCCCGTCGTCGACCCCCTCTCGGAGATCCTCGATCGACCGGTCCGCAAGGCGTCCGACTGCGTGGGGCCCTCGGCGGAGGAACTCGCCGGGTCCCTCGATCCCGGTGAGGTGGGTCTTCTGGAGAACCTTCGGTTTCATCCCGGAGAGACGGCCGGGGACGAGGCGTTCGCCCGTCAGCTTGCCGCCCTGGGGGACGTCTACGTGAACGACGCCTTCGGGACGGCACACCGGGACCACGCGTCGGTGACGGGCATCCCGAAGTTCCTCAAGCCGGCCGTGGCGGGTGAACTACTGCGGACCGAATACGTAACGCTCAAGACCGTGGCCGACAACCCGGACCGACCGCTGGTGGCTCTCCTCGGGGGGGCCAAGCTGAGCGGCAAACTCCCCGCCGTCCGGCGGTTTCTCCGTTCGGCCGACCACGTACTTCTCGGGGGCGGCATGGCCTTCACCTTCGTGGTCGCCCGGGGGGGAGAAGTGGGGGATTCCATCGTCGAGCGGGAGTACGTCCAGGAGGCCGGGGACCTTCTCGGGCACCTCGAGGACTACCGGGGGACCCTGACTCTTCCCTCCGACGTGACGGCCGAAGCACCGGGGAACGGCGAGGTCGAGGAACGGCCGATCGACGAGCTTCCGTCCGGCTGGCGAGGCATGGACATCGGCCCCCGGACGCGCTCGGATTTCCGGGAGCGCCTGGAGGAGGCCAGCATGGTTTTCTGGAGCGGTCCGATGGGGGTCTTCGAGGATGAACGGTTCGCCGAGGGTACCCGCTCGCTGGCCCACGCCCTGGCCGAGTCGTCCGCCCGGGTGATCGTGGGCGGCGGCGACACCGCCGCCGCGGTCCACCGCTTCGGCCTGAGCGACCGATACGGACACGTGTCCACGGGGGGAGGGGCCTCGGTCGAACTCGTCAGCGGCAACCCTCTTCCGGCCCTCGAGGCCCTCGAGGAGAGTCCCGCCCCGGTCTGAAACCACGCCGCGTGACCGACGACTTACCATTCCACGGGAGGCTAAAACCTTGGAGCGACGACCCCTTCTGGCCGGCAACTGGAAGATGCACAAGACGATCGAGGAGTCGATCGACCTGGGCGTGCGTCTCAAATACGCCTGCGACGAGGTGGAGGATCGAGACGTGGTGCTCTGCCCGCCCTACCCGTCCCTGCAGGCCCTGGCCGAAACGGTGGGGGACTCGATCATCGAGGTGGGGGCCCAGAACATGCACCACGCCGAGGAGGGGGCGTTCACGGGGGAGATCAGCCCCGCCATGGTGACGGACACCGGGGCAGAGTGGGTCATCCTCGGCCACAGCGAACGACGACGTCTGTTCGGTGAGGACGCGGACGTCCTGCGCGAGAAGACCCGGGCCGCGGCCGAGCACGGGCTGAAGGTGTTCTACTGCGTGGGGGAAACAGAGGAGCAGCGGGACCGAGGTGAGGCCGAGTCGGTGATCCGGCGTCAGCTCGAGGACGTGCTCGACGGGTTCCGCTCCGAGCAGTTCGAGGAACTCGTGGTGGCCTACGAACCCGTCTGGGCGATCGGGACCGGCAACACGGCGTCCCCCGAACAGGCCAACGACGCCCACGGGACCGTTCGAACCTGCCTGGCCGACCTTTTTGGTCAAGAAGCGGCCGCTTCGACGCGGGTGCTCTACGGGGGCAGCGTCAAGCCCCACAACGTGGCGGAGCTCATGGAACAGCCACAGCTGGACGGTGCGCTGGTTGGCAGTGCGAGTTTGTCCGCGGCGGATTTCAGCGCTATCATACACTACGATGTCGAGGACGAGGCCGAGCTTCCTCCCCTTTAAACCGGGAACGTTTCGCCCTCGTACACCGGTTCGTTCGCCCCCGGAAGGTGACCCGCCATGCTGTCGTTCCTCACGCTTTTCCACGTGCTCATTGCCGTGGTCCTGGTCGTGGTCGTGCTCATGCAGTCCCAGCAGAGCATGAACCTCTCGGGGATGTTCGGGGGAGCCTCGCAGTCCGCCCTCGGGAGTCAACCCCAGTCGGTGCTCAGCCGGGCCACGACGGTTCTGGCCGTGATCTTCATGGTCACCTCGCTTCTTTATTCCCTGGTCCCCGTCGGCGATCAGAGCATCCTCTCACCCGGCGCGGTCGAGACCGAGGGCCCCTCCCCCGAGCAGTCCGCTCCCGCCGGGGATCGGACGGACGGGGCCCCCGAGGGCAGTCCGGAGGGAAGCCCCGGACCCGCTCCGACCGGCCCGTGATAGACCCGGCGTGATTCCTTCCGTCCCCGGCCGGCGTTTCCCCCTTCGGTTCGGCCTGCTCCTTCTTCTCCTTCTGTCCGGCTGTGTCGGAGAATCCTCCCCGAAGCCGGGGGCCGACGCGTCAACGAAACGGATGACCCTCAGCTCGATCTCCCCGCCGAAGTCCTTCAACCCCGTGACCGCCAAGGAGACCTCCACCACCGAGATCACGAGTCTCATGTACGCGGGGTTGACCCGAACGGACGGCGTCACCGGCGAGGTCGAACCCCACCTGGCCCGTTCCTGGACCGTCCGGGACGAGGGGCGAGTCTGGGAGTTCACCCTGCGGGAAAATCTTCGCTGGTCCGACGGGGAACCCCTGACGGCCGCCGACGTCACGTTTACCTACAACCGCCTGTACCTGAACCCGGACGTGACCGCGACCTCCCGTTTCATGCTTCTGATGGACGGCCGTCCCCCCGAGGTCACCCGGCTCTCCGACACCCGCGTTCGTTTTGCCTACCCCGAGCCCTACGCTCCTTTCGCCCGGGCGGCCGGGCTGGCGATTCTGCCCCGTCACGTCGCGGCACCCCTGGTGGAGGGCGGGGTGTTCAACTCGGCCTGGGGGGTCGAGACCGACCCGGACTCCATGGTGGTGAACGGGCCCTTTCGCCTGCGCCGCTACCAGTCCGGCCAGCGGGTGATCCTCGAGCGTAATCCCCATTATTACGAGGTGGCCGACAACGGGGACGAGCTGCCCCGGCTGGATCGTGTTCACTTCGAGATCGTGGGCAGCCGGGAGGTTCAGCTTCAGAAGTTCACCAAGGGGGACATCGACGCCTTCTCCGCCCAGGGGGACCACGTGGCCCTGTTGAAACCCCGTGAGGAGGAACTCGACTTCAATCTTCATCGGGTGGGCCCCTCGCTGGGCACCACCATGCTGGCGTTCAACATGAACACCGACACGAACCCCGAAACGGGGAAGACCTACCTCCCCCGCCACAAGCTTCGCTGGTTCAATGACCGGGCCTTCCGCCGTGCGGTTTCCTACGGCATCGATCGGGCGGGCATGATCAACATCGTCCTCAACGGCCTCGGGGTGCCGATCCACGGGCCGGTCAGCCCGGCCAACAAACCCTTCTACAACGAGAACCTCGACACCTATCCTCACGACCCGGACCGGGCCCGGGCCCTCCTGGCGGACAACGGTTACCGCGACCGTGACGGGGACGGGGTGCGGGAGGGACCCGAGGGCCACCCCGTCCGGTTCGTCCTTAACACCAACTCCAACAACGACCAGCGGGTCGACATGGCGGAGATCATCCGTCAGGATCTCGACAACCTCGGTTTCGACGTGACGTTCAACCAGCTCGAGTTCAACACCCTGGTGAACCGGTTGAACGCCGACTTCGATTGGGAGGCGATCGTGATCGGGTTCACCGGGTCGCTGGACCCTCACTTCGGCAGCAACCTGTGGCGCTCCTCCGCGGATTTACACCTCTGGCATCCCCGTCAGGACACGCCGGCCCGCGCCTGGGAGGCCGAGATCGACCGCC
>CAZEBV010000032.1:3696-15846 GCA_964510695.1 uncultured bacterium | reverse complement strand
GGCGGGAGGCGTCCGGCTGGATGAACGACCTGGTCCAGCAGGCTTCCTCGCGGGTTCGGGACCTGGCCGACCGGCTGGGGAGCGTTTCCAGTCGGGACGTGGAGGGCCGACTGAGCCGGGAACTGTGGCGTCTGGCCCACGAATACGGCGAGGAAAACGAGGACGGCATCGTCATCGACACCCGCCTCACCCGACAGATGCTGGCCGACATGGTCGGCTGCACGGTCGAATCCGCCATCCGTCAGTTGAGCGAGTGGGAAAAGGCCGACGTGATCCGCACCGAAAGCGCCAGGATCACACTGCTGGAGCCGGAGCGCATCCGTTCGAAGGGAGGCTACGATTAGTCGGTCCGTTCGTGATGGACCGACTCGAACAGCGCCTCGACGTCCGCCCCTGAAAGCTCCTCCTCGAGGTACGGAAGCAGGATCGTTCTCTCCTTTTCGACGTGGTGGGACAGAAGGACCGACAGGATCTGAAGCTGATCCGCGATCAGAGCCCGGGTTAACTCGGTGGGTTCCGCCTCCGAGGCCGCCCGAAGTTCGCCGACGTGTTCCCGAAACCGTTCGTGGTCGGCCCGGAGCCCGGCCGTGGCGAGGGACGTCCCCGCCACCACGTCCAGGCGCTCGTAGAGAAGCTCCTCCTCGGCCCGAGCATGAGGTTCCATCACGTCCTGGAAGTCGTCCAGAAGCTCGGGAAGCCGACCGGGATCGTTCAGCGCCCGGTCACGATGCTCCCGGAAGACTTCCAGCAGTTCGACGTGACGCTGTTTGAACCGTCGGACGGGATGCACGGGGCCTTTCCACCTCCTGTCGGTCCCCGCCGGACCGACGGCGGGGACTCCGAACGGGCTCCGTTCTTCCGAGAACCTGCCGGGAAAGTATGAACCGTCCCCGTCTTTCGCCGTATGACGTTTCTCATACCGTCCCCCGAACCGGCCCGATCGTTTCCCGGGCCGGCTTTACCCCGTGACGACCGGGTTTCCCGGCGGTGGCGGCACAGGGGGCCCCGACGCGGGATGTCGGTCAGGGAGCGAACGACCCGGGACGAAGGCCGGCGGCGAACGGGCTCCCCTCCGGGGGCACGAATCGTGCCCCCGGGATGCAACGGGGGGGAGCTATAAACCCGGCTCGCCGACCGTGGAACCCGGCCGGTTTACCCGCCGAAGGTGACCGAAGCGGAGGTGTTCTCCCCGGGCTCGACCGTTACGGAAACGGTCTGAGTGCCCAGCTCCTCCTGCCAGACCGTCAGGGTGTAGTCACCGGGCGGCAAATCCGAGAGCGTGGCCTCGCCGTTCTCGCCGGTGACGGCGGCACGTCCGTGATCCGTGACGTAGACCCAGCCCTGCATCCAGTTGTGCACGTCACAAACCAAGCTGACGGCACCGGTCTGATCGAAGCTTGTCTCGAAGCTCTGGTCCTGGAGGGTGGTCTCGTTGAAGAGCTGGGTGCCGTCCTTCGTGGCCCGCACGTTGTGAAGCCCGCCGTCGCTGTTGGTGACCTCGAGGGTCTGGCCGGCCTTCACCGTCGTAACGTGAGGTGTGTATATGCAGTTCTCCTGGTCGATCACGGGCGTCTCGTCGGTCTCACGCTCCAGGCCCGACGGCCCCTCCTCGACGGCCACCACGGCGTACTGGAGGGTGCCGTTGTCGTTGGTGTGGATCTTTCGTTTCGTGACGTTTTCCGCGTCGCACTCGGGGTTGCCGCCGGTGTAGACCTCCTGGGCCTCCGGCTCGTCCCCCTCGTAGTTGACCGTCACGCTCACGTCCGCCCGGTCGGCCGGATCGACCTCCGCCGCCGTCTCGGTCGTCTGCTCCTGCGTGGTGGTCGCGGTCTCCTCGCCGCCGCCGCAGCCGGCCACGCCCAGCATCAAAACAATCGCCGTCATCAGACTTAACACGCTTCGTCCCTTCATCGAACCTCACCTCGAGTTGAGAGATTGATTGAACTCATTCCCGATTCAGCAGTTCCACGGATCGCACGTAGCGGCGAATCATGGCTCCGTTCGTGTCCCGGAGCACGATCTGAAACTGTTTCTGCCCCACCACGGCCTGAAGCTCGGAGACGGGAACCGAAAACTCGAACGGTTCGTCCCGCACCGTCTGGACAGTACGGCCCCCGTTCTGAACGTCGAGGTGGTCGATCCCCTCGGTCCCGGTCAACCGGCAGAACACCGTCGGCTCGGGGTCCTCCCCGCGCAGCTCGCACGTCAGGTCGGGATCGATGTCCGGCGACCGGGCCCCCGTCAGGCCCTGGAACTCGAAGGTCATGTAATCCACCTGATAATGGGCCAGGACAGGAACCATGCAGAAGAACACAATCAGGGTCCAGAAGGGCACCCGCCAGCCGATCCGCCAGCGCCGTCCCCAATCGGCGTGGTTCAGCCTCAGGCTGACCGGGATCACGACGAGGTGATGGATCGGCCCGTAGATGATCAGCAGAAACCCGTAGCTCATCACGTAGTACAGCCAGTCCCACGAAGGCTTGAAGGAATGAAGCAGGTTGGCCCCGGCCAGGCTGAACAGGCCCACGAGGACCAGCGCCCCCGCCTTCAGCACCCTCCACGGGAGGCTGTTGTACCAGTAGACAGTACGAAGGATGTCCCACCCCTCTTTCAGCAGGTCCCATATCCACCGAAAGGGGGCAAGAAGGTCCATCCTGAGCCTCCCCGTTTGCCGGGAGGATGTTCATCTCGGGTCGATCAGAAACCGAGCGTCCGGGCGAGCTCCCCGCCGAGGCTCCCCAGCCGGGCCTCCACGGAGCCCACCGAGGGGCGGGCCCGCCATACCCACAGGAACATCGGCGGCAAAAAGAGCGCGGAGAGCCAGAGGGCGGCTCCACCGGGGTGGCCCAGGTACCCGTCCGCGGCCCAGGCGATAAAAAGAACCGTCAGGTAAAGGTTCGCCGTGAAGAACGCGTGGGCCGCGCGGGGTTTGTCCGGTCGACGGTAAAAGGCGTAATAGGAGAGCAGAAACAGGGGCGTGGAACCCAGCAGCACGCCGTCGTAGAACGTGCCGGTGACGGGCATCAGAAGGAAGGCCCCGGCGACCGTCCAGAAGGCCGCCAGCGACATCCCCCTCGCGGTCTCCCGGCGCGTCCGAACGACCGGGTAGCTGGGAATGCCGGCCCGCTCGTATTGATCGCGGTAGACGAACTCGAGCGCCCAGGCGTGAGCCGGCGTCCAGGCGAACACGAACAGCGCCATGAGAACGGGCGACAGGGACAGCGGTTCGACGGCCGTCCACCCGGCCAGGACCGGAAAGGACCCCGCCGATCCGCCCAGCACGACCCCCATCCAGTGGCGCCGTTTCAGGATGATGGTGTAGAGAACGGCGTAGGCCAGAAACCCCGCCAGCACGTAGACCAGCGAGCGCAGCGGCAGCCAGACGACCCCCACGCCCGCTCCGAGGGCCAGCAGGCCGGCCGAAAAAACAAGCGCCCGGCGGGGCGACAGCGCGCCCCCGGGCAGGGGGCGATCGCGGGTGCGCTCCATCTTCGCGTCCAGGTGTCGATCCCAGTAGCAGTTAAACGCTGAGGCGCTTCCGGCGATGGCCGCCAGGCAGACCAAAAAGGCCAGCGGCGTCCAGCCTGAGCCCCCGGCGGCGAAGAAGCCGCCCAGCCCGCTCAGGCAAATCAGAAACACGATCCGGGGCTTCGTCAGGGACAGGTAGCCCGAAAGACGATCCGGGTCCGGAACCATGGCGTTATCCAATCTGCCAGAGCTGGGAGACAAGGTACCAGTTGAGAAAATAAAGCGTTCCGAAGGCGGCGAGGAAGATCAGCGTCAGCACGAAGGTTCCGCGCATGCTGTAGGCATGGGCCGGCTCATCGGACGAGCCGCCGCCCGAGTCCACGGCCTCGCGGATGGCCTCCCCGTCAACCTCCTCGCCGAACAGCAGGGACGCCACGGCCACGACCACGAACACGGCCCCGGCCAGGACCGCCAGCACGGCGAAGCTGCCCCAGAAGGTGAACAGCGGCCTGGCGGCCGCGAAGCTGAAGTCCGTGCCGGGGATGTCCATCACCGAGGGATGCCGGCGGGGCACCCCGTAGAGCACCCCGACGTACATCATCATCAGCACGACAATGCCCATCGTGCCCCCGTAGAGGTACGGCTGAATCATGGCCCAGAATTGCCCCACCCACTCCTTTCGGAAGACCAGTCGGATCGCGTAGTAGGTCAGCCCCATGAAGGCCAGGGTCGTGCCCGTGGCGACGGTGGCGTGGAAGTGACCCGGGACGGCCAGCGTGTTGTGCCAGGTCATGTTGATCTGCATCTGTCCCAGGACGACCCCGGTGATCCCGCCGAGGAACCCGAACAGCAGAAAACTCAGGAAGGTCGAGGAGAACCCCGGGTCCTTCCAGGGGGCCGACGTCAGCCAGGTGAACAGCCCCCGTCCCTTCCCCTTCTGACGGCGCCCGGCCTCCAGCCCGGCCGGGATCGCGAAGGCGTGGATCATGCTGGCCACCACCGCCCCGTAGGCCGCGTAGGAGGTGTTCCAGACCCTCCAGCCGGCCGAAACCGCGGGGTCGGACATCAGGTGGTGCGCGGCCCCCATGTTGATGAAGAACAGATACAGCACGAAGGCGATCCGAGAGACTTTCTGGCTGGCCACGACGGCTCCGCCCACGTAGTAGGTCAAAAAATACCACACCGTGATCATGGCCACGAGGTTGATCTGCTGGGAGCCGTGGCCGATGATCCAGTAGACTTGACGGTACCAGGCCGCGTCGATGTGCTCGAAGAACCCGATGCGCCAGAGGTAGGTCGGCACGTAGGTGATCAGTCCCCCCACCAGGGCCTCCAGGGCGATAATCGCGGTGATGAAGGCACCGAAGGTGACCAGCGGCAGGGTCTTTCCCGGGTTCTCCATCTTCTCCCGCCAGATCGTGGCGAAGAAGGGCACCGCCGCCACGATGGTCCCCAGCACGAAGATGATCGCCCCCAGGTAAAACCAGGACGAGGACGGCAGCGGCGGGTAGGACGTCAGCAGGGGCTGCTGGTCGGGCTGCTGCGTGGCGTAGATGGCCCAGTTGATCAGCAGGGCGCCGCCCAGCATCACGACCCACCCGGTCGTGGCCCAGCTCGGGAGGGACAAGCGGCGGCCCAGCACGAAGGGACCCCCAATGTAGAGGATGGCGATCTCCATGAACACCATCCAGAAGATCAGCAGGTTCCACGCGTGGAGGCTCAGGGCCGTGTAGAACATGTCACGGCCCAGAAGGCCAATCGCCTCCCAGCGGGTCAGCGCCACCAGCAGGGCGAAGACCCCCCCGACACAGAGGGCGAGCACCGCCGTGAGGGCGAAGCGCTTCACCTGGGCCTCGGCGTCCCGGTGGACGCTCAGGCCGGTCATCTCGCAGGTTCGAAACCCGTCCTCGTCGTAACTGACCGGCGCGCTCAGGAGGTTCATCGAACCACCCTGAATTTGCCGTGCATGGTGCTGTGGCCGAAGCCGCAGAACTCGTTGCACACCACGTGGTAGGTGCCCGGTTCATCGAAGGTCATCGGGATGACCCACTCATACCCGGGCAGAACCTGAAGCGAGGACTGCTTGCTGAGCACGTCCTCCTTGCGGACGGAGAAGCCGTGCTGGACGTCGTAGCTGCCGAGGTGAATTTTGTACTCCTTACCGGCCTTCAGCTCGACCGGGAGGCCGATCCACGCGAAGCGGGTCGCGGCGACGTAGACGTCCTCGCCCGGCGGGACGATCTGCCCCTCGTCCGTGCGGTCGGCCTCCTTGATGTAGGACTGAACGCGGTTCTTGAACTCGGCGGTCGAGACCTTGTACGTTTTCCCCGTTGGGTTCTGTTCGCCCATGTAGGTCCAGCCGGCCATCCAGCCGAACAGGATCACGGCCCACACGATCGTGATGCCCAGCCAGAGCTTCTCGTACCCGTGGACCGGGACGTTCCACCAGTGGCCCTCGGGCTCCTCGAGGGGGGTTGTGCTCACCGCACCATCACCTCATGGGAATGGTCAGAAGGTCGATGAAACCCCACACGACGTAGGAGAGCACGAAGAAGAGCACGGCGGCCAGGGCCAGAACCCAGATGCTGTCCATGAGCTGCTGGGGCCAGGGCGGGGGCCCCTCGGACTGCGATTCCCCGGCGTCTTCGGGTTCGCCCATCACGTCACGCCTCCCGAAACGAGCCGCAGCGTGTCCACTTCCGGAACGTTCATACTGTGGGTTCTCACAATCCGTCCGGTCAAGCTGACCCCGGCCCCTCGTCCCGGGCGGTTTTGCCCGGGGCCGGAGGGTGCCGCGCCCCTCGCCGGCAGGCCGCCGCGTCTCAGTAGCTTTCCTGGCGGACGTCGCTCTGCTTGACCGGCTCGTAGACCTCGGGGTTCGTGTCGCCGCCCGAGTGGAGGACGCCCAGGGCGCCCTTGTTGACCCGGTAGATGGAATGGTCAACCAGGGTGTAATCGCCGGGAACCTCCAGCTTGAACTCCACCCCGACGGCACCGCCGACCGGGATCGCCGTGGACTGGACGTAGTTGTTCTGAAGGTCGAAGGAGCCCTCCACGTAGACGGTGTCGAACATCTCCCCGATCACGTGGAAGCTGGAGACCAGGTTGGGCCCGATGTTGCCCACGAACATCCGCACGGTGTCCTCCGTGGAGATGCTGGTGGCGTGCTTCCCGAGGGCCCGTTCACCCGCGAGGGCACCGGGCCGCCCGTTGAACATCACGAAGGTGGGCTCCTCGAGCATCCCGTATCTGGCCGAGGGCCTCACGTGGCCCATGTTCTCCAGGTTCCCGGCGGTTTGGTCGCCGCCCAGCTCAGTGTAGTACTCGTGCTGCATCACGTAAAACTCGTGGTCGACCGGATCCAATCCCCCCTCGGGCTCGACCACGACCAGCCCGTACATGCCGTGCTCGATGTGGTTGGGGATCGGGGGGAAAGCACAGTGGTAGACGTAGATGCCGGGTTTGATCAGTTTGGCGTTCAGCTGGCTGGACTCACCGGGCACCGCGTCCAGGCTCACCGATCCTCCGCCCGGGCCGGTCACGGCGTGGAAGTCCACGTTATGGGGCAGGCTGTTGTCGTCGGGGTTGTGGAGGTGAAACTGGATGGTGTCGCCCACCCGCCCGCGAATCATCGGCCCCGGAACCGAGCCCTCGAAGGTCCAGAGCTCCCGCGTGGTGCCGGGGACAACCTCCGCGACGACCTCGCGAATGTTGAAGTGCACGTTCTTCGTGATGGGTCCGTCGCGGGCCTCGACCGGATCGCCGTATTCCCCGTCCTTAAAGCTCGTGTAGCGGGTATGCCCGGGCAGGTTGGAGGCGTGGCGGGAGATCTCCTCGACGTCGGTCTGCCTCATCGGCCGGGTGTCCGGCCCTTCGTCCTTCGCCACCCGGGTCCCGTCGGACTGTCCGTTCCCGTTCGCCTGCATCATCGAAGTGGAGTCGCAGGCCACCAGGCCGACGGCCAGCACGAGAACCATCAGCGCGGTGACGAGCTTTCGTGTGCGCACGGCGGTCATCGTTCGTCCCTCCTCGGGTCATAATCGAATTCAAACCACCGATACACTACCCGCACGGGGAAACGAGATGTTATGAGCCAGGTCATCCCGGACGCGGAATGCGGGGGCTCCTCGACGTCGACCTCTCTCCGACCCGGCGGCGGATGGACAGCGTTCTCTCCCGAGAGAGTGACCCCTTCTTGGGTCGACGTTGAGCGCACGCGCGAGCACGAAGTGAGCCTGCGCTGGTAGAGGGAGGATCGGCCGGAGGGTCGCCCGACTCGTCCCCTCTCCCGGAGGCCAGCCGGGGTACCCGAGACGCCGTCTCTCTGTTAAGCTATGTGCGGGGTGTCGGGAGGGAACTCCTGGCTGAGATTACACCCTTCGAACCTGATCCGGTTCACACCGGCGCAGGGAATTGTGGCTCGCTGCCTCCCTCTCGACCTCTCCCCTCGCGATCCATCCTTCCACGGAGAGGTGACGTGTCGTGTCCTTCACCGATCGGCTGCTCGAACGCCGCGCCTCCCTCTGGGACGGAATGCTGTCCCACCCGTTCATGGCGGCGATCCGGGACGGAGAGCTGGCGGAGGAAACCTTCCACACCTGGCTGCGTCAGGATTACGAGTTCGTGCGCGCGGCCCTGCCCTTCGTGTCGGCCCTGAAACCGAAGGCGCCCGACGAGCACCTGCGGCCGCTCGCCGAGGCCGAGGTGGCGCTGCACGACGAGCTGGACCTGTTCGAGGAGCGCGCGGACGCCCTGGGCGTGTCGGTCGAGGACGTTCCGCGCAACCTGACCACCCAGTCTTACGTCCAGCATTTGATGGCGGCGGCCTACCGGGAGGATTACCCGGTGGCCCTGACGGTCTACTGGACGGCCGAGAAGGCCTACCACGAGGCCTGGAAGCGCGTGGAACCGGGGCTGGATGAACAGCATCCCTGGTACCCGTTCGTGGAAAACTGGGCCGGCGACGAGTTCGCCGGCTTCGTCGAGATGCTGACGGGCTTCCTGGACGGGACCGCCCGGCGGGCCTCCGACGACCAGAAAGAATCCATGGAGGAACAGTTCCTCTGGACGGTGCGCTACGAGGTCGCCTTCTGGGACATGGCCTACGGGCGGCCCGGTGACGAGTGGCTGCGCGAGCATCCCGGACCCGACGGGGAGGATGATGCGCCGTGAGCCTGACCGACCGCCTGTACGATCGCGTTGAGGATCTTTGGGACGCCCAGCTCGAGCATCCCTTCGTGCGCGGGATCGGCGAGGGCACCCTGGAGGTCGATCGGTTCCGCAATTGGGTCGAGCAGGACTACCGCTACCTGAAGGAATTCGCGCGCATCTTCGCGTGGGCGGCCGCGAAGGCACGCAACCTGGACTCCATGGGCTGGTACGCCGGCATGCTGGACATGACGCTCAACACCGAGATGGACCTGCACCGCGAATACGCCGCCCGCTTCGGCATCACGCCCGAGGACCTGGAGGCCGTCGAGATGTGGCCCACGACCCGGGCCTACACGGACTTTCTGGTGCGGTGCGCGGCCGACGGGGAAATGTGTGACCTGCTGGCGGCGCTGTTGCCCTGCGCATGGGGGTACGCCCACATCGGTCAGCGGCTGGCCGAGGACGGCCTGCCCGACGACGAGCGCTACGCCGAGTGGATCCAGACCTACAGCTCGGAGGAGTTCGTGGAGGGGGCCAAGTGGCTCAAAGCCGAGATCAACCGGCTGGGCGAGCCGCTGCCCGAGGAACGCAGGCATGACCTGGAGGAGCTGTTCGTGACCTCCAGCCGCTACGAGTACCGCTTCTGGGACATGTGCTACCACGGCCAAAAATGGGAGACCCCGGACGCGTCGTAAGTTGATCTCCCTGTGAAGCGGGCCTTCGTCCTGGACCGGTTGGTCTTCTTTGTTTCGGTTTTTTCGGTCCCCGGCCACTGAAACACGACACCCCTCCTCGTCTCGTGAGCTTCGACTCCTCAAGTCGTAAGGGGCCTCCTCCCCCTTGACCGGGGAGGATCGAGGTGGGGGTGACGCCGCTGGATATCACACTTCTTCCCCGGTCAGCTTCGCGGCGCCGGAAAATAGCGGGCGATCGTGAGGAAACCGGTGTGGCCCAGCATCCGGTGCTCGGGGCGCACCGACGCCTCGGTGACGTGCCAGCGGCGCTTGAGGGTCTCGAAGGTCTCGCGGTGCTCCCACCCGGGCCCGTCCAGGGCCGCCCTTAACTGGCTGATCTGCCCCACCGTGGGCAGATACGCTCCCAGCAGGCCGCCGGGCTTCAGGCTGCCCCTCGCGGCCTCCAGCACGGACCAGGGGTCCGGCAGGTCCAGGACCAGGCGGTCCACGGTTAGATCCCCCAGGCAGTTGGCGGCGTCGCCGACCTGAAGGTCCCAGCGGTCCGGTTCCTCGCCGTAGACGTCCGTCACCTGCTGGCGGGCGGCCTCGGCGTGGTCGGATCGTTTCTCGACGCTGATCACCCGGCCGGATTCCCCGACATGACGAAGCAGGGTGATCGTGAGCATTCCGGCCCCCGCTCCGGCCTCGGCCACGGTGAGGCCGGGCCGGAGGTCCAGGTAGGTCACCAGCATCGCCTGATCGCGCGGTCGGACCGTCTGGGTGGGCTCGCCGCCCTGGCGGATCCACTCCACGGCCGTGGGCCGCACCACCGTAAGTGTCTTGCCCGTGGAGGTTTCGACCCGGGTCCCCTCCGGCTCGCCGATGATGTCGTCGAAGGCGACGGTGCCTTCGTGGAAATGGTAGTGGCCGCCCGCCGAAAGCTGACGCAGGTGCTGCCCTTCCTCCTGGATCAAGAGGACGTGTTCCCCCTCCCGGAACAGTTCACCCGATCCGGCCGGTTCGAGACTCACGGTGGCAACCTCCGATCAATTCTTCGTTCGTGGATTGGATGGGACGGGAACGTTACTCTCATATCCTGAAAAGAGTGGGGCTCGAAATTTTCGCAGATATCGTGACGAAACCGGAGGGCGCGGCCGTGCGGCTGTGGACGCTGCACCCGAAATACCTCGACTCCCCGGGGCTCACCGGGCTGTGGCGCGAGGCCCTGCTCGCCCGGGCGGTCCTGGCGGGCGGGACTGAAGGCTGCCCGAACCCCCCCGAAGCTGGATCGTTTTGGCGAAACCGAGAATCCCCTCATATCCGTCAAAACCTACCTTGATGGGGTTTACGAGGAATCCGTCCGGCGGGGCTCTCCTTTGACAACTAAAAAGTTGACAAACGCTTGATGGGATTCAGATGACCGAGACCCGAGGTCAGCTCCTGTACGAGCGGGATCACCTGCTGGAGACGCTCGAGGTAGCGTGGAGCCGATCATTACGAGCGGCTGCGGGCGGACGAACGCCCGGACGCACCCTCGATGTTCACCGTCGTGGAGAGGAACGTTCAACGCTGGACGAAAACGAACGACGAATAGGCTGGAAGTTCGAAGGAGAGTGGAAACCCTCCCCTGACAAACGGGCCGGCATCTTTTTCACAGTTTTCATCTTCGGCTGTGTTCTCCAGGACTCCCACCAGGATGAGAACGTTGGTTTCGAGAAAACATTTCGCGGTTTTGAACGCCGATCATCATCGGAATATCGAGAAAAGCCCTTTTCTTTTTCCGTGAAAGATCGGAGGCTGGGAGAGAAAGTCGGTGGAGTCGCGCGTCGACGTTATCGAACTATTAGACCTCCCAGGACATTACGGTACATAACCAGCTTCCTCCCCCTTGATGGGGGAGGACCGAGGTGGGGGTGACGTCGTTCCTCGTTTTTTCGTCTTCGATCGTCCGCCTCCTGGACGCTCGATGCCGATCTTTTGACCTGACTCTCGGTGCCTGTGAGTGTGGGAGAATCCGTCATCGTTATTGAACTATTATACCTTCTAGGGCCTTGAGGGAGCTGTGGGATTGGGGTCCGACGGTCAGGAGTCGGTCGAAGAGGCTTCCGCCCAGAACCAGCCGCGCAGGTCCCCCGGTTCAAAGCCGGTCGCCTCGTCCTCGGGGTAGCGTTCGGCCAGGGCGGCTTTGACGTCCTCGCCCAGCCGGTCCTCCGGGCCGTGGCAGGCGGCGCATTTCTCCTGCAGGTGGATCGGCGTGAAGACCGCCACGCCGCCGTGCTGGTTTTTGAGGACGACCTGCTCGTCCACGCGCTTCGCCACGAGCATGAACTCGCGCGCCCAGTCGGGCGGCGTGTTCTCCGGGTTGCGCAGCCGGAAGGACGTGCGGCCGATTTGCACGTCGTGCTTCTCCCCGACCTCGTCCGTCATCCCCTGGGCCTCCAGGTTGCAGACCTCGATCGCCGACGCGGGACCCTCGGAGGGCAGGACCTCGGAGAGCCGGCCGAACAGCGTCTTCGCGAGGTCCTGGCGGGCCCGCTCGGCTCGTCGGTAGCGGAACCTCATCTTCCCGCTCAGTTCATCCGCGGAGACCCGCTCCCACCGGACGGGCGCCTCCTCGTCCGACGCGGGCTCCCCGCAGCCCGCCAGCAGACCAACGACCAGCACGACGACTGTTCCCACCATCAAATGCGTTTTGTTCATGGCTCGAGCACCCCTTCTCTGGTGTCAGACCCTGATGCCCTAACATAGCCTGGGATCCCGTTCGAAAAAGGGGCCGGCCCGAAAGGACAGCGAGGAGGAAACTTTACCTCCCCTCCACGACCGTCCAGACGTTATCCGCTGTCGGGAGGGGGTCAAT
>CAZEBV010000032.1:0-3686 GCA_964510695.1 uncultured bacterium | reverse complement strand
AAGTCCTTAAGTCCGTCTCCGAGGGGATCCCACTGGACCTAAATTATCGCACGGTTGACCCGTCCAGGAGAATCCCGATCATTCACCGTTCGTTGACGGCAGCCCACTGTAGTTCTATATTGAAACCATATTGAAACTGAGGGAGGAACCAGCATGGTTGATCTGTCGATTAAGAACGTGCCGGAGGAACTGGCGGAGTATCTCCGTCAGCGGGCGGAGGACAACAACCGTTCCCTTCAGGGGGAGCTGCTTACCATTCTGGAAGAATCCGTGCGTCCGGATCGCCTATCGCTGGCGGAAGCCGACGAACGCCTCAGGAAGCTGAATTTAGAAACGGGGGACGAAGCCGCGAGCATCGTGCGCCAGGACCGCGATGCCCGGTAGAGTCGTCGATGCGTCGGTGCTGGCGGCATTTTTGTTCGGGGAGCCCCGGCGGGACGAGGCCCGATCGCTTCTGGGCGATCACGAGCTTTACGCTCCGACCCTCCTGCCCTACGAACTGACCAACATCGCTTCCCGGAAAATTCGGGACTACCCCGACCAGCGCGAGTCCCTGATCGAAGCCCTCGAGATCGGTCTTAGCCTGTCGGAATTGACCCTGATCGAAGTGGATTTCGACGCGGTCCTGTCCCTGTCGCTTAAGACCGACCTGACGGCCTACGATGCCAGTTACCTGCTGCTCTCACGGAGATTGTCCGCGTCCCTGCTGACCTTCGACGAAACGCTGCAGTCGGCCCTGGAGTGAACCCACCGACGCTTTTTACATAGTTTGGGATCCCGTCGTAAAAGGGGCTGGCCGAAAGGGCGGCGAGGAGGAAACATTATCCCGCTCCACGACCGTTCGGACAATTTCCACCGTCGGGATGGGCCAATAAGTCCTTAAGTCCGTCTCCGAGGCAATCCCACTCGGCGAGAAGAAAGAGTTATCCAACTACACCACCCTCTAGGAGATATTCGCGTCCTCTTCCCTTCTCTGACGTTGACCCCAATATCCTCCCGTTCACACCGGCATCAAGGCCTAAATACGAAGGTCATTTTGCAATCTACTTTCGTCCGCATCCATCCGCTTACGGGCTCGTCGCACAAATTCGCACAAACGGGCTGCCTCGACGACTTCATTGAGCATCCAATTTCTTATGCTAGTAAGTCAAAATCAGGATCCGATAATCAGCGATGATGGCATTTTGACTGATGGGAAGATTAGGACCATGAGAAAATTGAATTTACGGATCCTCAGTGCAATTCTGCTTGGTGGGGTAATCCTCTCCGGTTACAAAATGCCTAGTGGAGATCCTGTGTGGGAACTCCTCTTCTCTTTCTTCATCTCGTTCTTGGGTCTTCTCGTTGCAATAGATGTGGGGGAGGTAACTGGAAAACTACTCTCTAAAGATTTAGACGACCAGGATCATGAAAACAACCCCTAATCTTTTAACGGATCAGAGGACACATAAGGACACCTGGATTAAAAGTTTCAAGCAGGGTTCTTGCCGGCCATCTTCACTTAGCTCGAAGCTCTCCGGTTATCTACATTCATCCCATTATCAAGGGACTTTCAAGGGAACCTTTCTTTACGATGCTCTCCAATGGCGTCGGGTAAATTCACACGTCTTAACTCTCGTGGGACGAGATGGGACGAGATTGAGTTCCCCCCCTTAGTCCATACAGTCCCCTTGAGCACTCAGGTAGAGTAGGTTTGGACGATTGAATGAGTTGACCCTGTAAACTACCAGTCAAAGTCAATCGGGAGTGCTAGTTGAAATAATGGACTCTACATGGATCAAAATTGTAATATTTGTGGTCATCTCCGCTCTGTTCTGGTGGGGAAGGCGAAAAGGACTGTGGAGTGGATCCGAATCAGAAATAGAACAAGAGGAGTACCCCGTATCTGAGGAAGGCTTCTCGCTTAGAATCCTCCGTAAATTTCACACGGTGACTGGATCCATTCTCTCACGACCCACTCGCTTTTTTAAGGTCGAGTGTGCCGGGTTTTCCCTTGCAGAATCTCTGACCTACGGAGTAGCAATCTTCATCCTCTCTGTTTTAGCCTCAGTAACCAGGAATGTTCTCGTTTCAGCTATGGGGTTTGACGCTCAGCCTGTCCTTCAGGGCGCAAGCTGGGATGGTCTGGTAATCGGTTTGGGGATTCTCTTCCCGATCATCGCGCTGGCTAACATTTTCTTCTTAGCGGGAATATATCACTTGATCCTGTCCATGCTTGGTTGGTCAACGCAGTCGTTCAGTTCAACGGTTAAAATTATTGCGTTCACAGGAGCTTCTGGCCTGGCAAATATCTTGCCCCTGTTAGGTGGGGTAATCAATTTCCTCTGGGCCATCGTGCTCGTGAGTATCGGCATAAAAGAACTGCACAATACTTCGAAGCATCAGGCTGTCTCGGTGGCTATTACACCTATGTTCTTAGTGGCTTGCATTTTGTTCATCGGATTCTTCTAGATACATGGCGTGATGAAATAGTGGAGACTTCTTCCTGGTCGAGGTCGGGGTTCTGCATTGTCGTATTTTTCACCGTCCTCCTCTCTGGATGTGCAACCTCTTACCAACCGTTGGGGTACAGTGGCGGATACACGGAACAGCCCATCAAAGAAAATGTCTACATCGTTACCTTCAAAGGGAATGGTTTCACAGCACCGGAACGAGTCAGGCGCTACGCAATTTATCGAGCTGCCGAACTGACCAAGGAAAAAGGCTACGACTATTTCTTGGTAGTCAATCAATCAACCGAAACTAAAGAACATGTGACTCATAAAGAGTCCGCTGAAACCAACTGCTATCAAACTGCCACCGGCGTTGCATGCGAAACCGAACCAGGGACCACCCACACGACGGATAAATCCACCACGAAACTCAAGGTCCATATGAAACAGGGAGCGATCCCGGACAAACCGAACGCCATTAACCCCGATTTCATCCTTTCGGAGTATGACGTGAAGTAGATTCCTACTGGAAGGCTCTCTAAGTCACTGGGTTCTAAAAGAGAGTCCCTTGAAAACCCCGGGCTGTATGACAGGTTTTAGAGTGTCCAGGAAGGGACCGATTTTTGAGGGAAAGCAATCGAATTAGAGAATTCTTGAGTGGTCGTAATGGTGGTCCTTATATGGTCAGATATTTTGATGCCTACTATCTGGTTCCTTCAATAAACTTGGAGGCATCCACCTACCATTGCTTATAACAATTCACGAGGTTGGCGATAGCCTCTATGGAATATTTTTTTGAAAGAAAAATTCTGTTTCTTAGCGTAGGAATCTTCATATTAGGATTCGGAATGACGGTGTCCAGCTTTTATCTGGATCATGCCTCTCGATTCCCCTCATTGATGTGGCAAATCTCTTCCAAATACATGCAGACTAAACTCTGTCTCCAATCCATCAAGCAAAGCAAACCAGTCTCCACGAGAATAGAACAATGCAGGATGGTAGTAGATTATGTTCGATCAGGTACTGCTCTTAATGGATCACCCCAAAAAAATGAGGATGGTATCCAACTAGAACATGTCCGGTTCCAGGTCGGTCTTAAGATTCATCCTCAGAAAGGACCGTCTAGACCAGTCGATTTTTACCTCAGCAATGAGGATAAAATATCAACCCCTATAAAAGAATTAGAGTCCTGGATGGAAAAGTTAAGTCCATAAAGTTGTGTAAATTCGCTTTCGGGTACATAGAGAGAGCCAT
>CAZEBV010000031.1:0-15870 GCA_964510695.1 uncultured bacterium | reverse complement strand
AACGAAAGTCCCTTTCTACAGGAGGACGTTTTTACACAACATTTTGGACTTGATCGATGGAAAATTTGAAAAACAACGACATACTGTTTTGGTCTGAGATTACTTTTTGGATTGGACTTTGTGCCAAGGTTCTAGGTTTTAGCATTTCGTTGGCCAACTAGGATTCTGTCTATATCCCTATAGAATCAAGACTGAAGAGGCAGGTTGACCTCTGATCTGTGGGGAGGAGTAATTCAACTTGATCGTATAATTATAAAAGAATATTTTGAGCCCTCTCATACCAGTTTCTAAGAGTATCTTTTGATTGTCTGAGTTCACGGGTACCTTTTTCCATATCCCGAAGTGGTTCACGGACGACCTCACTCAATTTGGCGACGGAATCCATTGCATCTACAAACTGGTTTAGAGAATCAATAGCACCTGTAAAATTGTTCCACAAATTGAGAAGCGCTTCCAGAAACTCTTCATCATCTTCTTCCAGTTCATAAACATCGTTCTCAAACAACTCTAATCGGGGCCTAATGGCGGGATCAAGCTCCTCTAATTGTGAGGAATACAGTTTTCCAAGGTTTTTCATTTCCTTGGCAGGTTCACTTATATCCTCAGCCAGTTTTTCTAAAATCTCCATGTACTCTGATTGTTCTGCATTAACGCTGGTTCAACTTTTCTAAACGTGGTTGATAATCATCAAAAATTTCTCCGGTGACCTGAATTTATCTACAATTTCCTGAAGTGTTTCGTTCCACTGTAGCATTAAATCAGCTGGGGTCTCTCCTTGATCAAAGATTCCAGGCTCATCTTTGTACATAGCCAAGTCGGGCTCGGTATTCGGGGTTGAGGTGTCAGAGGGCTCTTCTTCATCCTTTACGGCTTCCTGACCCTCTCCCTCATTTGATCCTGTTAGGAGGTCCTCTAATCCCTCCCCACTAATATCTGGATCTTCTTCTGTTTCCAATACATCTGTCTCGGTGGGTGTGTCTATAAAGAATTGATTAACTTCTTGCTTAACTTCTTGTGATTGAGTCGGCTTTGATTTCTGCGTTTGAGCAGTATCTTGTTGTTGAATTCGATTAGGTTCTTCAGTGCTCGAAAGAAAAAGACGTCTAAACAAAAATCCCAACAAACCTACAAGTATCAAACCTCCAACCCCTGTAAATAACCACTTGACCTCGGTCAAGAGACTTAGATCCACATTAATCAGTCCAACCTGGTCAAAGTGTCAACAAACGATCCTTTTCTGGACACCCTCAAATTGCCATATAGACGGGGGTTTTCAAGGGGAACCTTTCTCGAACGGGTACCTCATTGTTTATATTCAGTTTGTCTCTACTGCTTGAGCATCCATTGCGTCATGAAAATCTCTCCGCAGCTTCGGATCCCCCCTCCGGGGCTTACAGGGGACGAAAGTTGATGGGAGAAAACGAGTCCGTGAATTTCGACGAAATCGTGCCCTGGGGCCGGTCATTCGAAGAGTACTGTCGGATGTTCGACCTGAGCGCCGAGGCCCTTCCAGACTCGGTGCTGGACTGCGGAGGAGGGCCCTCGAGCTTCTGTGCCGCCGCGTCCCGGCACGGGATCCGGGCGGTCTCCGTGGATCCCCTCTACCAATTTTCTCCCGAAACGATCCAGCAGCGGATCGATGAAATCACCCCCGACATGCTCCAGCTTATGCACGAGGAACGGGAACGATTCGAACTGGACCGCTACGACTCCCCGGAGGAGGTCGTGAAAGGACGCCATCGGGCAATGAGTCGTTTCCTGGAGGATTACCAGTCGGACCACGAACGGGATCGCTACATCACGGGAAGCGTCATGGACATGGATTTTCCGGACAATGAGTTCCAGCTTGCCCTGTCGTCCCATTTTTTGCTGCTCTACGACGAAGAATTATCGCTGGAAGATCATCTACGGGCCGTTCGAGAGGCCGTCCGGGTGACGGGGGAACTGAGGGTTTTTCCGCTGAGAAACGTGGAGGGAAACCAATCGCGCGTGCTCCCCGACCTGTTAGAAGCCCTCGGGGAAGAGGATTTACAGCTGGAGATTCGGGAGGTGCCTTATGAATTTCAATCGGGCGCCCACAAAATGCTGGTGATTGAAGAGTAGGTTCAGTGTCCGCTCGGAGAGGACAATCGTGCGATAACGATTACTTCTATCTTTCTCACTACTGAGGACTTACGATCCTCACCCGCTCAGTAAAAATCACCGTCCGCCTCGTCCCGCCTCTGGGACGATCGGTGGTAGGCGCTGAACCAGGTTTCCGCGTCCTCCCGGTCGGACGCGTAGAAGGGCTTCAGCCACACGATCAGCTCGAAGAGGACCCCGGCTAACCCAAGCAGGAAATCAACCGAGAGCACGGTTACCCGCCCCTCTCCGTGCCAAAGAACCGCCCTTCCCTGCAATCACAAACTAACAGATTCGAGGGACGGGCCGCACCCCGTGAGCTCGGGATCGGGACGTGAAGCTTGATCGGAGGGAAACGGACGAAAGGATGGCAAAACGAGAACCGTATATCAGGACGGCCGCTCCTTCTCGGTGGAGCCGCGCAGCCTCAGCCGTCCTCAAGGTTCTCCCTGGTGTTCACCCGCTGGACGGACTCCCAGTCCCCTAGAAGGTATAATAGTTCAATAACTTCCCGATCCCCTCATCATTCAAAGGTAAGATCCGGAGCCTGCAGTCCCCGTGATGCGACCCGCGGTATGGTTGGCTCCGAACAGCGGGGACGGTGAAACGATCCCGCGAACCGACGGGCGATAATCGGTGACTCCGAGTTCATCCCAACGGAGGCAGCAAGGCATGCGAATCCTGAGGAGCCTGATCATCCTGGTGCTCTCCATCACCGCGGGGGCCCTGGCACTGGGGGGCGCCGCGTGGATCAGCGTGGACGTCCTGGGCTTCGACGAGGGCACCCTGGCCGGGCTGATCGCGTTCGGGGTGCTGTTTCTCCTGCTGGGGATGGCCCTGTTCTACCCGGTCTTTCACTTTCGGAACTTCCTGGACACGCTGATGGACGGCTGAACCCAACCTGCCTCCGGTGTCCGACGACCCCTACGCCTCGATGTCCATCCCGATCCCGAAATACGAAGTATCGACCGTGAAGAACTGACCGAAGGGCAGGGGGCCCGAATACCCCTGAAGAACCACGTCGAAGTCCACCGTCTGGGGACCAACCTCCCAGCTTACGTCCCAGCCGATCTTGCCGCCGACCTGAGCTTCCCAGTCCGTCTCCTCCCGGGCGCGGTAGTCCACCGCCATCAGCAGGCTGCCCGGGATCGAGCTGAACAAATTGTCCCGATACTCCAGGCCGGCCTGTCCCTCCCACCGCTTCATGGTGGAGGGCTCCCGGCTGATCAGATACGTTCCGCCGCCGTAGGCCCGCCAGTCCCCCATCTCCTGGGAGAGGATCAGGTCCACGAATTCGAAACTCAGGTTGACCCGCTTGGGGGCATTTTCACTCAAAAGGAGCTCGTCACCCAGGTGGGAGCTCTGGTGCATCAATCGGGTGCGCAGGGAAAAATCGCCGTTCCGATACGTGGCCGGAAAACCCACCAGGAAGTCGGTGTTCAGGAGGTCGTTCGAGGCGCGGTCCATGTTGAACTGCGACAGGATCCCGGCCTGAAGGTTCATCTGCCACTGCCCACCCGTCAGCAGCCACGTGGCCCGGTACAGCGGGTAGAAGGCGGTAATGCTCACGAAGGCCCCCGTGAAATCAACGAAGTCCGTGTCGGCCACCGTCACGTTCGCCAGGGAGACGTGGCTGCGAAGCTCGGTCGGATCGGCGGACGGTCCCTCAAACAGCCGTTCCGAGTCGCGAACGGCTCGCTCGTCCGCCTCGGTGTCGGAGTCCCCCTCGCTGAAGGTCACCTGGATCCCACCCTTGCCTCGAATCTCATCCGCCGCTCGGGCCGGTGACCCTCTTGCAGCCATCGTCAGCATCCCAACGAGCAGGACGGAAAGACAAACAACGAACGACCTGTACAAAATGGACTCCCCCGAGATACAGGACTATGCCCGGTTCGGGCATGCTTACCCCCGTCGACCATCCTCCGTGAAGCGGTCCCGACGTCACCACGTTCCCCGACAAACGCCCCCTTCGGCCCCCGGACCGGACCCGGATCCTCAAAGGACGTTCAGTCCGAGCGCACCCGGGGTGAATGCCAGTTTCAACGGATCCGCCCGCCGGTGGCCCGTCGGGAAGGCGTTTCAATCAGGCGATTCGAGCGGGTCGACGACCAGCGCCCGGGTGTCCCCCGTGTCCGGTGGAAATCCGTTCCGGCACTGCCTCGGCCCCGGCTTCGGGAACCTCCCCCAGAAGCAGCGTCGTGAAGTCCTCCCCCTGAAGGCTGGCCATGTAGAAGAACGTACCCGCGATGATGATGGAGAGAAGAAGCGCCACGCCCCCGAGAACCAGGGCGATCGATCGACCCGTGTCCTCCCGGCCGCTGGTGAGGGCGAGCTGAAGAATCTCGAAGCTTTTGAAGACGAGGTAGATGGCAAGCAGGTAGATGACGAGCTGAAGCATGACCTGCACGGCGTTCACCCTCCCCTCCGAAATGACGGACGATTCCTCCGATCACCCGGCCCCTGAGATCGATCGAACCCTCCGGAGCACGGCCAACCCGGGCCGACCCCCTCTAATCAGTCGATTGGCCCTCCGATTGCTCCTCCCGGAGGCGTGTGTACTCCGGGGTCATGTAGTGAAGGGTCATCGAAGCATGATCGTTCAGCGTAAGCTCGATGACCACGCCGTTGACGGGGTCCGTCCAGCGGGTGCTCCGGGCGGCCTGGTCGAACCTCACCGCCTCACAGAACTCGAGGTAGGGCCCCCGATTAGAGCGGCTGGTTTCCGCCTCGAGCCCCGGGTGGCGCTCCCGGACGAGATCCGCGGTTTCGTCGTAGGCAGTCTCACATTCGTCGGCGTCGAATCCCCTGATCCAGGCAAGCCCCTGGGCCAGGCCCGTATCGCCCCGAAGCCCGAAGAGGAAAAGGCCCTTCCTGTCCTGGATCTTCTTGCCGTAGAGCAGCATCGTCCAGCGCCCCTCGGACGAGGCGGTATCCCGGGTGACTTTCCTCCACGGGTCACCGTGCTGCTCCCGCACGGTGGTCTCCCCGGCTCCCCACTCAACCCCGGCGAACCCCGTGATGATCGCGCCCGTGTCCTCGCCCGCGGTCTCCGCCGGCTCCTGGGCCGATGAAACGCCCGGAACCGCGGTGACCAGCAGCCCGACCATCATCAACGCTACCGTGGATCGCACGAGGGTCATGAACGATCGCTCCCCGTCTAGAATGTAGGTCGCACACCGTTCGAACGACGCTATGAAGCGGTGGATGTGAACCATCTGTATGCCGGACAAAGCTTAGAGCAAGGGAAACATCCCGGGCAACCGACCCGACGGCCGGGTTCATCCCAGTCGCTCCCGGATCCAGGTGAGCTGCTCGTCGTGCAGCTCGAACCATTCACCGTTGAAGTGCCGGTCGCGGAACCGTTCGTGAAGCCGGGATTCGACCTGCCGGGGTCGTTCGTAGGGACCGGCGGCCAGCACCAGCTCGGTGTCGTAGGGCGTGCCCGTCGAGAGGCTGTCGACCCGGGAGGCGGGATCCTTCGAGTATCCGATCTTGTAGTAGCGGTCCTGATTGCTCAGACCGGCCACGTAGACGTAGCCTCCCTCGTCCGCCGGGGGGATCCCCTCCAGCCGGGAGCGATCCTCGACCACCTGGAAGGTCGCGCCGGACACCGTCCGGGTAACCTCCTCGGTCAACCGGGAGGTGGAGCGGCCGAACCGAAGCAGCTTGCCGAGGGTCAGGCTACCGCTGAACAGACGCGAGAGGTTATAAAGAAAACTGTAGCCCTCCCCGCCCACGGCTTTCTTCGCCGCCTTCCTCATCCCCTTCCGGGCCTGTTTCTTGAAGAAGTTACCCAGGCTTCCCACGAGGCTCACCTCCCGGCCGCTCCCCGAACCGAATACGCCCGCGTCGAGCCGCTGGAACGGGCTTTCCGGCCCGATGCCCCATCGGGGTCCTCACGGCTCCGGAGCCTCGCCCCAGTAAGCCTCCGCGACCAGGACGACCAGCAGCATGAAAGCCCCGAAACCGAAAATCAGCGCCGCGCCGCCGGCCCCGTTCGACGGCAGGGCCATGCAGGACATCGGAAACATCAGGACCGCGGCGATGCTCTTTAAAATCGTAAAGAGATTCACCTCACCCACGTGACCCGACACCTCCCGGTAACCCCGAACCCTCCCGGACGGCGCCCGATCTCCGAGTGCACCGGCCGCCCCAATGCCGCTGCTTCAAAGTTTACCGAAGAAGCCGGACACCGGCATGAACACAGGGTACCCGTGGATTCCACGAAGCCACGCCCGGTGGGGGATCACGACGCCCCCGGATGACTTATCCACAATTTATCGACAAATTCACAACGTTATCCACAGGCCTGTGGATAACGTTGTGAATAACCGGACACCCCCTCGCTCCTCGGGGAAACAACCTTCAGGAAGAGGTCGGTCCCGGGGAGTTTAGAACAGCGTTCAGGTCCTCGAGGCTCATGTCAGCCACAACCTCGCCGCGGAATCGGGTGATGAAGTATTCGGCGAAGCATGCCAGCCCCTCACGGGAGGGACAGCACGTCGTGGTGGCGGGATTATCGTGCCGAAGTTCCCCCAGATCCTCGAACAGGGACCCCAGCGGGATGTCCTCGGGGGAAGTCCGAAAACCGATGCCCCCACCGGGCCCCTTCCGGGACTCCAGGTATCCCAGGTCCACGAGTTCGCTGATGACTTTCCGGACGTAAGGAGCAGGCAGGGAGGTGTACTCCGCCAGCCGGGAGGTGGTTTCGAACCCCCCGATGTTCCGCTCGGTCATCTCCAGCAGAATGCGAAGGGCGTAATTCGTCCTGTCAGTGAACATGGGATGACTTTCCGGCCTCCCGAAGTATCGCTCAGACACCGGCCCGACGGTAAAAACCCCGTGAATCGTTCGGGGGACTCCGGGCGTCCCTCCCCGGCGGCCAACCCGATGCCCCCCCGCCGAAACAACGCTCTTTGTTTCGACCGGCTGACGTTTACAATATGTTTTAAATCCAAAGAGACAGTTGACGCGGCTCATGAAATCGTCGATTCCGTTCCAGGATCCCGATCCTCGGATCCAAAAGGCACCCCCGGACACACCATCAGACCCGGTCGCTCATCCTCGGACGGGAGGTGCTCGGAGTGGCCCGAGAGCCGTTCCCGCTGGGTTTTCGTCTCCCGACCCGCGCCGAACGTAAAGCCCCTCCGTCCAGACCGGATCACCGAACTCGTCCCCTCGAAGAACTCGATTCGCGGAACCTTCTTCGGGCCCTGTGCGGCCTGCGGTTCGACCGGAAAATGGAATCCCTCTCCGACCTGATGGGGGCCCACGTCGCCTACCTGGCCGTGCTCACCGACCGCCGCGAATATTTTCCCGCGAATCATAACCTGACGATCAGCGCGATCGACGCCTCCCTCAGTCCCGACCAGGGCCTGAAACAGGAGGGGCGGACCCTGCGGGTCGATCACCACACCCAGCGGGACCTGTTAGGGGGCAAAAGCCCCGCCTCACTCCCGGAGAGGACGGAATGGGACGCGTCGGCGGCCTGCCAAGTCCCCTGGCGGTCGGACCGTTTCACCGTCCTCGTGGGGGTGGGTCACCGATCCACGACGACGTTCGACCCCGCGGACCTGGCCTGCCTTCGAGAGTGGGCCAGCGACCTCAGACGCCACCTCAACCGGGCCCACCGCCAGCAAAATCCGGCCCCGAGTTCACGGTACGGTCGAAGCCGGCGGGAGCGGAAGTTGAAGCTACTCCACGAGGTCGTGGACCGAAGCCGGGACGCCCTATTCATGTTCGATCCTGAAACCGGAGACTGCCTGGCAGCCTCCCGACAGGCAAGCGAGGAGGTCGGTCTCCCCCGTGAGGACCTGCTTGGATGCACCGTGATGGACCTCTGGGAGACCATGGACTCCCGCGGGGATTGGCGGAACCTCGTCTGGCGGGTCCGCCGGAACGAACGAGGCGTGTACCACGAGGATCGGCTGCGCACCGCCGAGGGATCCGATCTCCCCGTGGAGGCCAGCCTGCGCTACGTTCTCCGCCCCGAAGGAGACTGCGTTCTCGCCGTTAGCCGCAGCCACCAGCGACGCGATCCCCCCCGTCCGATCGTAGACCGGGAGGGAATTTCACCTGAAACCCTCCTGCGGAACCTGCCGGACCCGCTTTTCGTGAAGGACGCCGAACGGCTCCGCTACGTGAGGATCAACCCTGCCTTCGAGGAGCAGTTCGGATACCGGGAGGAAGACGTTCTCGGTCAAACCGACTACGATCTCTTCCCGGACCACCAGGCCCGGCGATTCCGGGCGGAGGACCGCCGCGTGCTCCGGGAGGAGGTGAGCCTCGAGATCGAACGCCAGGCCGTCTGGACCGCCGATCGCGGGCGGCGCTGGTATCGAACCGTTAAATTCCCCGTGCCGGACGACCCCGGCAGCCCGACCTACCTGCTCGGCATCGCCCGGGAAATCCGGGATTCACCGGACCCGTCCCGGCGGGGGTCCTAAACGACCGCGCCCGCTCGACCCCGGCTCTCCCGCAGGGACATGATCGTCGTCATGGTTAGAATCCCACCCCTCTGTCATCGTGACGGGGAGCTTCGTCATTTTCATTCGTCCTCTAACGGAGGGAAGCCCCATGCCGGCCAACGCGGCCCACTGGCACCTTCTTCTGAACCACCTTCCCATCATGGCGGTCCTGTTCGGGATCCCGGTGCTGCTGTACGGGGCCTGGCGCCTGGACGACGCCATCACCCGGGTCGCCCTGGTCCTCTTCGTGTTCGCCGGCCTCGCCGTGATTCCGGTCGAATACACGGGGCACGGCGCGGAGGAAATCGTCGAGCAGCTCGAGGCCGTCACGGAGGAGGACGTGGAAGCCCACGAGGAAGCCGCCGGGACCGCCTACTACCTGACGCTCGCGCTGGCCGTCTACGCGCTGGGGGGGCTTATCTACTACCGGGGGCGGGAAACGACCTCCTGGCTGTATCTGATCGGCGGCGCGGCCCTGGCCGCCGTGGTCCTCGTCGGCCTCGCCGACGCCGCGACCAAGGGGGGGCACATCCGCCACCCGGAGATCAGCATGGAGGCGCCCGCCGAAACCGACGACCATGGACGCGAAACGGACGAAACCGAACACTCGCCCTGATTCCGGAGGGATCGTGGATGGACCGCTTTGTCGCCGCCCTGCTGCTTGGGATCCTGCTGGTCGCCCTCACTGCCTGCGGCTCCTCCTCGGACCCGGCCGACGAAGACACGTCTTCCACTCCAGCAGCAACCCGGGCCGAGCAACCGGATCGAACCGACGTCAGGCCCTAACCGGTCGACGTGTAGGGGCCCGCCCTCAGCTCGCTTCCGGACACGATGCCCCTTCTGCCCATCATGGTCCAGCTCGAACGGGACATGCAGTCGATCAGCTCGGGACTCTGGCGGCACGATTTCGAGCAGATCGCCGCCTCGGCGGACAACATCGCCAACCATCCCAAAATTCAGCCCGCCCAGGTCAAAACCATCCGGTCGATCCTGGGGGACACGCAGTTCAGGGCGTTCGTCCGGGACGACAAACAGGTCCACAACATGGCGCTCAAGCTGCGGAAGGCCGCCCGGGAGAAGGACTTCAGGCGGGTCGCCGAGGCCTACCAGCAGCTGGAACAGGGCTGCATCTCCTGTCACCTCTCCCACCGCAACACCATCCGCGAAAGTCCGCAGTGGAGCCAGCCCTGACGGCTCCCCGGACGGTGATTACCACCTGACCCTTCCCTCCCGGCTTCGTGCCTGCCCGTGCGTTACATCTCGTGTAAACTCAGAGGTGAGACCGTAACCCCAGCTGAAAAACAACCCTTTTCTCCAGGGGGGGTTCCCATGCGCGAGGCCGCAACGTACGCCGTCCTGGTGCTGGCCGTGGGCCTGCTGAGCAGCACCTCCGCCGCGGCCAAAACGATGGAAACGGACATCACGGTGCGGGCCCTCAGCCAGGGCGCGAAGTTCATCGGCTCCTCGACGGGCGGGGCCCGGATCACGATCCGTGACGCCGAGACGGGGGAAGTCCTCGATCAGGGGAAAACGGCCGGAGGAACCGGCAGCACGGAACGCATCATGCGCACGAAGCACGGCCGCAGCGGCGTGCTGGCCACGGAGGACGCGGCGAAATACTCCACCTCCCTCTGGCTCGAGAAACCCCGAACGCTCGAGATTACCGCCTTCGGTCCCCTGAACCACACCGACGACGCCAACACGGCGGCCGTGACCCAGAAAGTGCTGCCCGGGAAGGACCTCACCGGGGGGGACGCCGTGCGCCTGACGATCCGCGGCTTCGTGGTCGACGTCATGCAGCCCGCACGTTACCGGGCCCGGGGAAACACCGTTTCCATGGACGTCAGGGCCCGGGTCACCATGATGTGCGGCTGCCCCATCACGCCGGACGGCCTGTGGGACGCCAACGACTACCAGATCCGGCTGAGCGTCCGGCAGGACGGGAAAGAGGTGGATGAATTGCCCATGGAATACGCGGGTCGGCCCAGCCACTTCGTTCGCCGCATCACCCTGAAGGACGCGGGGCGTTTCAACCTCATGGTCTACGCCCACGATCCCGCCAACGGCAACTCCGGCTACGAGGTCGTCACCTACGAAACCAACCCCTCGGAGCGTGGGACGATCCCCGCCAGCGTCGAACGGTAAGTTCGCCGGACGGGGGACGATCCGCCGCACCCCGAATCCCATCCCGGGTTCCCGCCCATCCAAGGAACCACGGTCAGTGGGAGTGGGCGTTCGCCCCTTCCTCCCCGTGAGCATCCAGGTATTTCTCGGGCCGTTCGAGGAAAGTGTCCCGGCAGCCCGCCGAGCAGAAGTAATGCCGCTCGCCGCCGTACTCCACGGAGAGATCCCGGTCCTCCGAGCGCATGCCGCAGATCGGGTCCCGATCCTCACCCCCCGCGTGCCGTCCCTTTTCGCGAGCGTAGTAGAGGAAACCGGACATCCCGAACACGATCATGTTCATCGCAAACGTGAAATCCAGCCGAAAGAAGTCCTTCTCGAACACGCTTGGTCCCTCGGCGATGGACGGCACGATGCCCAGGGCCCCGAACAGCTCCTCCATGGCGAACCCCGACAGCGCCATGGTGACGAAAAAGACCCCGAGGATGTACAGCATCACCGGCCAGCCGTAGTATTTCCGATAGACGTTCAGGACGGGAACCGTGATCAGATCCGAGTACACGAAGGCGATCACCCCGGCGAAACTCACCCCACCCCCCCAGAGGGCGACGGCAAAGGGCACGTTGCCGATGCTGCCCACGAAACTGATCACCGCGATGGTGACGCCCATGAAGGCGTTCTCCAGGCTGGCCAGCACGCCCTCCCCCTGAAGAAAGAGGGCGTTCCAGACCCACTGGGGGACGAAGACGATCACGAACCCGGCGATCAAAAACCCCGCCACCACGTCCTTCCAGATCATCGACCACTCCATGAAGTAGCGGTGGCCCAGCCGGAACCACGTTCCCCACGCAAACAGTTGATCCCACCCGCTTCCACGGCCGGCCCGCTGCTGCTCGTAGGTCTCCCGGCAGCCCGCCGAGCAGAACTGCCGCTTGACCCCGTCCTCGTTCAGGGTGTACGCGGCGGATCCCTCCATGCCGCAGGCGGGGTCCTCCTCGAGGTCGGCGGCCTTCTCCTGCTCCAGGATCTCCTGCCGAACCCGCTCGAACAGGTCCCCGGGCAGGGTGAAGTGGACTAGGACGGCCATGATGCCGATCAGGAAGACGCCCCCGAGCAGCTCCGCCAGCAGGAATTCCCACCCCATTAAAATCCAGATCATCAACCCCAGCTCGACGATCAGGTTCGTGCTGGCGAACATGAAGGCCAGCACGTTCATGGGGTGGGCGCCCTTCTTGAAGAGCCCTTTGCCGATCACGGTGGCACCGAAGCTGCATCCGCTGCTGAGGGCTCCGAAGAAGGTGGACCATGAGAGATCCGTCAGCCCCTCCTTACCCATGTATTCAGCCAGCTTCTCCTTCGAGACGTACACCTGGACCCAGCTGGTGATCATCAGGCCCAGGAAGATCGCCCAGGCCGCCGTCCAGAGAAAGCCCGTGCCGATGTAGACGGCCTTCCAGAGGTCGTGAAGGAACGGATTCACGAACGTATCACCTCGGACCGAAGGCGTCCGTACATTAATCTACGAATGGTCGTGCTGGTGCTCGACCGGCTGGACGCCCGCCCCCTCCACGAACACCAGCCAGGCGCCCCGATCCGCGCCGAGGGTCATGACGAGGGTCACCACCACCAGCCCCACCGTGAGAACGAGACGATACATCCACCGCCGATCGGCCACCCGCCGCAGCAGGCCGAACAGCCCGAAGGCCAGCACGGTCGTCAGCAGCATCAGGTTGCGGTGCGTGATCACGTGCCCCCCACCCCACCCCCCCACGGCGAGAAAACCGGTCAGGACGGCGACGAGCAGGGTCGCCAGTCCCAGCCAGAAAAGCCACCTGGCCACCCGCAGAAAGAAACCGGGCCGGGCAAACCACGAGAGCCCGACGAACAGAAGCGAAGAAAAAAGCAGGGCGATCGGGAAGTGCACGATCATCGGATGCACGTTCGGGGCCCCCGCCAGCCCCGGCAGCAGCCGCCACGAGGAGGAGACGCCGCCGGCCGGAACGGAATCCTCGGAGGCCTCCTCGTGGGTCTCCGGGGTCCCCCTCGACTCGACATCGGTTCCGGAGGGATGCGCGTGGTCCCCGTTCGCCCGCGCCGGAACCGGCCCGGCCGCCGCGAGTACGATCAGCATCGCCAAACTCAGGACGGTTCGAAGCAGCGAGGCCTTCATGGTGAAACTCACCCGGGAGTAACCGGCGGCACCGTGTGAAGGGATTCGTCGGCGTGGTTCGGGGACGTTGTCCCCCCAACATAGATGACGCCCCGGGAAGGAACCACACCGATGTCGAGCTGCGATCAGCCTCACCCGGCAGGAACCGTCGCCCGCGAGAAAAGCAGGGGAAGTCCTCCTACAAGTTTACGGGAGGGAATCCCCCTCCTCGGCCCGGGGGATCGTGTCGGACGGGGGACCGGGCTGCACGGTCATGTCGAACCGGAGCGTGATCGGATCCCGGGCACGGATCATGCCCAGGAAGGCCCGCGGTGGATCGATTCCGAACCGGCTCATCCGGGTGTTCTTTTCGGCCCGGACCCGATAGGTCATCTCCCCGGTTTGCTGGAACGTGATGCTCAGCTCGATGGTGCGCCCCCGCCCCGCCAGTACGAGTCCTCCCACGAGGTCGGCCCGCAGGACAGGCGTCCCGGTCGGATCGACGCTCTCCGTGTCCGCACGGACCCCCTGGATCCCTTCCAGCGGATAATATCCGAACAGGATCCGCGGGTAGGAATCGGCCTTGAGGGCCCGGTACATGTCCCGGTTCATCCGGTCGCTGTCGCACTCGAAGGACCGCACGGGCACCGCCAGACGGGCCTGGGGCCCGGCGGGACCCGGCGGGGGCGAAAGCCGGAGGGGTCCTTTCTCCCTGAGGGCCCGATGAACGTCATCGAGCCAGCGGAGCACACGGGACCGGGGAGCAAAAATCCGAAGCACCCCCCGAACGTCCCGGCTGGTGCAGGTCCACGTCGAAAGGTTGGAACTGCCCTCGATGGTGATAGCACTGCCGGGGCCGAGGTGAAAAACCGCCGGGGAACCCGTGTCCCCGGTCCATCCCGACGAGGGTACCAGAAGCAAAATGGCCGCGATGAACCCGACGCACGTCGGGCGGACGCGCATGGTAATCTCGTCCCGCTTCCGGGATAACCGGCGGTTCGGAGCATCCACCGGCCCTGACGCCTTCCTTCGAAGGAGGTTACTCGGAGGGTTTCAGCTCGAGGTCAGCGTGTACGGTGACGGGCTTATGAACGCTGATCGTACCGTACATCAGGGGGGGCGGCGTAACACCGTACTGCGTCATGTCCAGTTTATGCTTTCCCCTGATTCGGATCGCCGGTGTATCCTGATCCGGTACGTTCAGGGTCACCGGCACGGTCACGCGGCGGGTGGTTCCGCTCACGGTCAGACTCCCCTCCACGTCCGCGCGGAGGGCTCCGGCGGGCGTGTCCGCCCGTCCCTCCGGACGCACCGCCTCGACCCGGAACGTCACCGCGGGGTGCTCATCGGCCTTCAGGGCGGTGCGCATGTGATTGTTCATGCGCTCCCCTTCCTCGCAGCCGATTGTCTTCACCGGGAACCGGAGCGTCGGCCGCCAGGCCGTGTCGGGGTTGGCCTCCAGAAGGCCCGCCAGACCGGCCGTGCTCTCGGGGGATTCCGGCAGGGTGAGCTCGCCCTGGACCGGCACCTCCCGGCAGGCCCACTTCCCCAGGGTGGAGTTGCCCTCGAACCACAGACGGCTCTCGACCGTGTAGGTCGTACGGTCCGCCGCGGATACTGTGAACCCGATGCCGGCCCCGGCCACGATGACGAGAAGGCCGACCAAAAGGCGGGCGAACGCTCGAGTGATGCCTCGCACGGCGATCCCCCCTTCAGAAAACCTGATGCCGACCGGGCCCCAATCCCCGGGTCAAAGGTCCCGGCCGGCGAACGAACCTGCGGGCCCGGGGGCCCTCGAACTTTCAGGCCTACAGGCCCTCAAAAGGTCATGTTGACCTCCATGATGGCGCCGTCGAACTCGGGGTCGGTCGTGGCGTCCACGTCCAGCGCGGAGTCCGTGGTGAAATCCTCGGCCTCCTCCTGCACGTACTCCAGCTTCAAAAGGATCTGGCGGGTGGCCCACACGCCCAGACCGACCTGCATCCGGGTCACGTCCCCGGAGGTTCCCGGCGTCGCGAAACTCTCGTCCACCTGAAGCTCGGCGACGCTGTAGCGGGCCGCCCCGTAGACGTTCTCCGTGACGTCCTGCTTCGCCGTTACGCCGTAGTAATCCCACTCCTCGGCGGCGTTGGCGGGCACGCCCGTGATCGGGGCCGAATCGGAGTTGACATTGGCGTCCTCCACGGTCCCGTAAAGGGCGTCAAGCTGGAGGCTCTCGGTGGGGTTCGTGCGCAGGTCCAGCTGGTAGGCCGTCACGTCCACGCCGTTGCCCGGCAGCACGTTGCCCGGGGCGTTGCCGTCCCCGAACACCCCGCCGTAGCGTCCGCCCAGACGTTCCGAGGAGAACAGGTGAGCCGGCCCGCCGCCGAACCGCAGCGGGTGACCCGAGTGATCCACCCGGTAGAAGGACCCCGAAAGCTCCACGCCGGACACGACTTCCTTCCAGAGCCGGGCGTGGTAGGACCAGCCTCGATCCTCGTCGTAATCGCCCGTCGAGGTCCCGATGCCGGCCCCGACGATCCAGTTGATCGGTTGGTTGTCACTCACGAACTCCAGGCCGGGCTCGGTGGCCAGCGGACGCACCACGTAGTTGCCCACCAGCGGGTTCTTCTGGGTCTCCGCGTTCATCGAACTGGTCTCGGGATACCACCCGTAGGCCAGGTCGAAGTGACCCACCTTCAGATCCGTGTAGTGCATTACGAGGTTCAGCACCGCCAGCGGCGAGTACTCCGGCAGCCGCTTGAAGGTCATGTACCCCTCGTGGCCCCAGACGCGGTCCTCGTGAACCCGGCTGGCGATGGTGACGTCGAAATACATCTCCGCGTACTCCGAGACGTCCAGCCGCCACGCCAGGTCCCCGAACGCCGTCGCGATGCCGGCCGAACGGTCCGGCAGCGTGTTGGTGCTGTTGGACTGATCCAGCGCCTGCACCGTCCCGATGGTGCGAATCTCCGTGTGCAGGGTCAGCGTCTCCCCCTCGAAGCCCGAGAAGTCGACGACGATCTCTGCCCG
>CAZEBV010000030.1:0-16820 GCA_964510695.1 uncultured bacterium | reverse complement strand
GTCATGGAGCTTCAGACGCTGATTATCTGGCTGATCATCGGGGCCGTCGCCGGGTGGATCGCCGGGAACCTCATGCGGGGCGGCGGGTTCGGGCTTATCGGCAACGTCGTGGTGGGCATCGTCGGCGCGTTTCTCGGGGGGTTCATCTTCGATTTCTTCGGGATTGCCGCCGGTGGCCTCCTGGGCAGCCTGGTGCTGGCCACGGTCGGGGCCGTCGTTCTGCTGTTTCTGGTGGGGCTTATCGGTGGGGGAACCGTCCGACGAGCCTAGACGAGGGTTTCCCGTCGGCCGCGCCATCCGGGGAAGACGTCATGGACCGTTTCCCCCTCAGGTGGCCTCCTGGATGGTCCGGTAGGCCCGGTTGATGTCCATCATCTTTTCCTTGGCCCGTTCCCGGGCCTCCTCGCTGTCGTCGTCCAGGCTGTCGGGATGGTGGCGGCGAGCCAGCTTCCGGTACTGCTTCTTGACGTCCTCCTCGCTGGCGTCCGGGCTCAGGTTGAGCGTCTCGTAGGCCTGTTTGACGTCGGAGCGGTCGGGGGACCGTCGGCTCGTCCGCTGACGACGACGCCGGCGCGCCCCGGTGACGCGTCTGGCCTCCCGGAAGAAGCGGTCGAACTGGTGTTCGGGCACCTCGAACAGGTCCGAGATGTAGCGCAGAATGCCCTCCTCGTCCTCGTCGATGGTCCCGTCCGCCAGCGACACGTACATCAGGCTCTGCAGGGTCCGGCGGCGCACGCTTCGGGGCATGAGGTCCTTCAACTCCAGGGCGAAGTCCTTCACGGGGATCGGGTCGGATTCCCAGTGTTTGAACCGCTCGGTCACGGCGGGGTAGGGGATCCCCAGCGGTCGGGTCATCTCGTGCAGAACCTGAAGCGCGGCCTGAGCGTGAATTTCCCGCAGGTGCTCGGGGTTCTGGCGGACCAGCGCCATGAACAGCCCCAGCAGCGGGTCCAAATCCTCCACCGAGTCAACGGACCATCCATCGCCTCCTGTCCACCGGACGGAGGCGGAGCGCTGAAACAAATACAGCAGGACCAGGAAGGCGATCATCCCGCCCCAGGGGCCAAACAGCCTCACCGAGAAGAACCAGCCGAGGAAGCCGACGATCAGCCAGGTCAGACAGTTCATGGAAAACCTCGGGACGTCAGGTTCGAAGGATACGCAGGAGCTTACGTTTCACGTGGATCCGGGGAAGCGGCGTGCGGGTCGAGGAGAAACCAAAGAACGGCGTCGAGGGTCAAGGGTCCGGAGTCGGTACGACCATCCATAAGCGAAGGCAGCGGCGAGAAGAAAACAACGTAATGGCTCTCACCCCCACGTCGGTCCTCCCCCGTCAAGGGGGAATAAGGAAGTTCCTGAGAGATCGAAGGCCGCCCAACAGAAATTGCGTCAAGAGTCGCGAGTCTGAAGTCGAGTGTGCGAAAAACGCAGCAGCGCAAATCGCCGCGGGTCGAGCATTCGGGGTCCGTGGGACGGAAACCGTTGAATCAGAAAGCTGAAGGCATCGAGGGTCCGAAAACATAAAGAAAAAAGCAAGGGACGAGAAGTCGGGAACGACGAAAACCCCGGGAGCCCGGGGGAGGCAGGTAAAGCGGCGATGCTTCTTCAGAGGGCCCGCCAGTATTCGTGCATGCGTTCGCGCTGCCGGTCGCCGGGGATCGTGCCCATGCCCGCGTGGGCGTTGTCCAGCATGTGTTCGGGGTCGCTGGTGCCGGGAATGACACAGGTGACCGCGGGGTGGCCCAGGATGAACTTCAGGAAGAATTGGGCCCAGCTGTCGCAGTCGATCTCCCCGGCCCAGCCCGGCAGGGGTTTGTCGCGTACACTTCGAAAGAGGCGTCCGGCCTGGAACGGTCGGTTGACCAGCACCGCGACCCCCCGCTCCCGGGCCAGCGGAAGCAGCCGGCTCTCCGCGGCCCGAAACCCGATGGAGTAGGGGAGCTGCACGAAATCCACGTCGTGTTCCCGGAGGATCGCCTCGAGTTCGCCGAAGGCCGACTCCGTGTAGTGGGTTATCCCGTGGTAGCGGATGCGCCCCTCCCGCTTCCAGGCATGCAGGGTCTCGAGATGGGTGTGCCAGTCGACCAGGTTGTGGACCTGCATGAGGTCGATCGTCGGGGCGTTCAGCCTGCGCATCGAGCGCTCCATCTGCCGGATCCCGGCCTCCTCGCCCCGCGTCCAGACCTTCGTGGCCAGAAAGGCCCGCTCCCGATTGCCCATCGATTTCAGGAGGGATCCGACGACGCCCTCCGCCCGTCCGTACATCGGTGAGGAGTCGATGACGCTTCCACCGGTGCGAAAAAGATGCCTAAGCACCCTCGCGAGGGGTTTGAGACGGTCGGGCTCGGACGGTACGTCGAACTGCTGCCAGGTGCCCAGCCCGACCACGGGAAGCTCCTCGCCCGAGGCGGGGATCGGCCGGGTCTTCATGGCGGGAGGGGACGCGGTCCCGGGACGGTCGGCCAGGGCTATCCAGGGGGAGAGACCCAGCACGGCGCCGGCGGCGAGGGCCGACCCGAGGAACGTGCGCCGGCTAATGGTCCGTTGATCCTGGTTCGTGGACATCGATCGGATCCCCCCGTGTGCCCGACCGGGTCCTGCGTCGACGGTACCGATCATACACTACGAGCATACCCCCGACAGCCCGGGGTCGAGGGCTGATCAGGGTCCCCCCAGGGAAGCGCAGCTACGATGCCGCGATGCTCACCCTACCCTCTCCTCACGGGGGAGGGCGGAGACTCGAGGCGTTCGAGGAAGGACGGGTTTCGCCCTGGATCGGTCGACCGTCGGCGATTGGGCGTACGATCTTCTGGAGGTCGGATTGAAGGTCCGGCGATCCGAAACGGCGCTCGTGGTCTGGTCCTTCCTGTATTTTTTCTTCCTGCTGTCGAGTTACTACGTGCTGCGTCCGATCCGGGACGAGATGGGCATCCAGGGCGGGGTGGAGAACCTGCCGTGGATGTTCACCGGGACCTTCGTCGGAACCCTCCTGGTCGTGCCGGTCTTCGGATGGATCGCCTCGAACGTGTCCCGGCGGCGGATCGTGCCGGCGTTCTACTCGCTGTTTCTCGTGATGCTGCTGGGGTTCTTCGTGGTGCTCAAAGGGGAGTTCTATCCGCGCGGCGCCGCCATCGCGTTTTTCATCTGGCTGAGTGTGTTCAACCTCTTCGTGGTGTCGGTGTTCTGGAGCTTCATGGTCGACGTCTACGATCGGGAGCAGAGCCAGCGGCTGTTCGGGTTCATCGCGGCCGGGGGCACGACCGGGGCCGTCGTGGGCCCCACGCTCACCTCGATCCTGCCGCCGCTGGTGGGCACCGACAACCTGCTGCTGCTGTCGGCCGGCCTGCTGGCGGTCACTCTGGTGTGCATCCACCGGATCACCGAGCGTGCCGGCCCGCAGGGGAGGGAGAATGCCCCGGAGGCCGCGGACGGTGAGGAGCCCCGAGCGGAGAACGGCCCGATCGGCGGTCACCCGTTCGAGGGCGTCACGAAGCTGTTCCGCTCGCCGTACCTGATGGGCATCGGGCTGGTCATCGTGCTCTACTCGGGCACGTCCACCTTCGTGTATTTCGAGCAGGCGAACATCGTCGAGCGGGTCCTCGAAAGCTCGGCCCGGCGCACGCAGGTGTTCGCCCTGATGGATTTAGGGGTGAACCTGCTGACGGTCCTGTGTCAGCTTTTCGTCACCGGTCGGCTGATCGACGCGTTTGGGCCGGCTCCCTCCCTGACCTCGCTGCCGGTCGTGACGGTACTGGGGTTTCTGGTGCTGGCGGTTTCGCCGCTGCTGGTGAGCGTGGTGGTTTTCCAGATCGCCCGGCGCTCCTCCAACTACGCCCTCGCCCGACCGGCCCGTGAGGTCCTGTTCTCTCCGCTGACCGACGCCGACAAATACAAGGGGAAGAACGTGGTCGACACGCTCGTCTACCGGGGGGGCGACGCGGCGACCGGCTGGTTCTTCGCGGGGCTTCAGGGCGTCGGGCTGGGTCTGTTCGGCCTTTCGCTGGTGGGAGCCGGTATCGCCGCCGGGTGGATCGCGCTCAGCCTGGCGCTCGCGTTCAGCTACGGGCGCCGATCGTCCGATTCACCGGCCGGGGGAAGCCAATGACCCTCGAGTGGCTTCCGTCATGACCACGCGGGGGTGTAATCCTCGAGTGCCTCCGTCGTGGATCGATAGGCCCGCAGGCGCACCAGCCAGTAGATCGAGGCGAACAGGCTGATGGCGACCGGCAGCAGCAGGACGAACTGTCGGCCCGAAAGGCCGGCCAGCGGGGGCCAGAACAGAACGGCGGCCTCCAGCAGGAGGGTCAGGATAATCAGGGCGGCCGCCTCGAGTTTCCGCTGGCCCACCAGGAAGCTCAGGCCGGGGATCAGACCCAGCGGCACCAGGGTCCAGGGCATGCCGTCCAGGGGACCGGCCGTGAGCTTGTGGGTCGTCGGGTCCCTCTCCTCGTAGCAGGCGGAGCAGAGGGTCGACCAGGAGCGGGGCAGCTTCGACGGCCAGCGCCACCGGTGATCCGAGCAGAGCGTCCGTTCGCACTCGGAGCAGGCGTCCCCCTCGGATTCGGGCACGATGAGCCCGCAGTCGCTGCAGAGGTATCCGTTTCGTTCCCGAAGACCCTCGTCGCCGGCATCGAACCCCGTCGATTCGTCGCGGAACTGCCAGTCGGCGTCCTTCGAATCCAGGGCTTCGATGGAGTAGTCCCTGGGGCCGGCCTCGAAGGCCACGTAATTCTGGGCCACGAAGAGCTGACGGACGTTGACGTCGACGTCGTAGGGTTTGACCTCGCAGTCCCGGGTGTAGGTCTGGTCGTTGCTGGCCGTGTATTCGACGGTGCGGGAGAGCTGTCGCGAAACCTGATCGGACACCCGGGAGCGGTAGCGGTCCAGGTTGCCGCGGAAGAACGAGGCCGGAGCATCCCCCTGAAGTTCCGTTTCTTCCAGATGTTGGACGGGGGATTCCTCGATGAAGCGCTGCACCACCTCGTCGATGCTGTGCCCGCCCACCAGGAAGACCATGGTCCCCGTTTCCCGGGCGTGGTAGATCTCCTGGTTCGAGGCCGTGAAGCGCTTGTCGACGGCGTAGTCAACCTCGATCGCCGGGAGGTAGGTGCGATCGCAGTCCCGCAGGTCGATGGCCTCGACCGGGTCCCGCGGGGCCGAGTTGAGGGCGTCCAGGTAACGGGCGGCGAACACGTCCGGGATCGCCGATTCCTCGTTCCAGGGGACATGGAAGAACACGTAAGTTTCGAGGGGCCAGGAGTGAAAATGAATCCCGGCGTCCTGTCCGTGGGCTTCCAGCGCTTCGAGTCCCCAGAGTTCAACCTGGAAGTCCCCCTCCTCGTTGATGGCCCCCGCCCGGTCCTCGGCCTCCTCCGAGAAGCCGCCCGGGTTGATCACGAGGCCGTAACCCGCCTCCCGGTCGGACACCAGAACCGAGTGGAGGTTCTGAATCGTCGGCCGGCCCGCGGGCGAGGTGAGGTTCCTGCACGCGACGAGGGTCCTTCGGTCCTCCTTCTCCAGGACGAGGTCCCGGCCCTCCTCGGCGCTTTTCGGGGCTGTCTTGGCCTCGTAATCGAGGCGCTCGAAGAGCTCGCGCATGGCCTCCTTGAACTCGTAGCGGTCGAGGGCTTCCAGGTCGAAGAACTTCGGGTCCTCGTCCACGGTGGTTCCTCCGTTCCTTCGGCGATTGGCCGGGAAGGGAGCATTCAAATATACCAGGGCCGGACGCGCAATGGGGGCGGGTACAGGCGGCCGGACCGCCCTCAGGGTTCGAGGTGTGCCATCACACGGACTGAAGCAAAGCGAGGGGCGAAGAACGAGGGCCCCGAGGGCATCGAGCCGCCGGGGGGGGACGGACGGAAAGGACGAAAACCGGCGCCCGGGGGTCAGGTACTCAGGTACTCGTGGAAGCGCTCCGGGGGGAGGGGTTTCGCGAAGTAGAAACCCTGCGCTTCGTCGCAGTTCAGCTCCGCGAGCGTTTCGGCCTCCTCGGCCACCTCGACCCCCTCCGCCACCACGTTGAGCTCCAGCTTGTGGGCCATCTCGACGATGGAGCGAACCAGCTCGTGGTTGCGGGGGTTCTCGTGGAGGCCGCTGATGAAGTGCCGGTCGATCTTGAGGGTGTCGATGGGGAACTGGCTCAGGTAGACGAGCGAGGAGTAACCGGTCCCGAAATCGTCCACGGCAATGCGGATGTTTCGGCTTCGAAGCTCCTCCAGCACCGAGGTGGCCAGTTCCTCGCTCTCCAGGGCCGTGCGTTCGGTGATCTCCAGTTCGAGGCTCTCCGGGTCCAGACGGTCCTCCCGGATCAGTTCGTCGATGACCTCCAGGAACTCATCGCCCCGCAGGAAGGTCGGTGCCGCGACGTTCACCGAACAGCGGAGGGACGACGGCAGGTCCCCGGTGAACCGGGCGGCTTCCCGCAGAACGTAGCAGTCCAGTTCGTAGGTCCGGCTGGTGAAACCGGCCAGTTCGAGGATGACGTGCGGGGAGAGGCTTCCGTGTTTCGGATGGTCCCACCGGATGAGGGCCTCCATGCCCCGGGGTTCGGCGTCCGTCAGGGCGACTTTTGGCTGATAGTGAAGGTTGAACTCACGGGACCCAAAGGCCCGGAGGAAGTCCTTCTCGAGGTCGAGCAGGTCGACGTCGTAGTCCTTCATGGAGTCGAGGTAGGAGTAGAAGAGCCGATTCTCGGAGTCCTCGGAGGCTTTTTTCAGGGCGGTCAGGGTCATCTCGATCAGTTCGTCGAGGTTTTTCGTGTGGCGCGGGGAGAGGGCCACGCCCACGTCCAGGTTCAGCTGGAACTCCGTGCCGTCGAGCTCCAGTTCGGAGGTGAAGGCGTCGTGGATTGTTCGGGTCAGGTTGCGAATTCTCGACTCTCCCCCGACGTTCGGCACCGTGAGCATGAACTTGTCGCTTTCGAACCGGCACAGCAGCCCCTCGTCGGGCAGCACGGTCCGAAGACGCCGGGCGATTTTGCGAAGGGCCCGGTCCCCGGACGAGTACCCGAGGGACCGGTTGATGCGGTCGAAGTGACGGACGTTGATGGCCACCATCGCAAACCCCCGGCCCGCCGTGAGGGCCTCGTCGAGCTGGTTCGACGAGCGACGTTCGAATTCCCGCCGCTTCAGCAGGCCGGTCAGCTGATCGTGTTTCGCCCGGGCCTCGAGCTGCTGGTGCTGGCGGCGTTTTTCGGTGACGTCCCGAAACGAGACGACCCATCCCCGACGTTCACTATTCACCGTCCGGGGCATGGCGTACTGTTCGAGAACCCGACCGTCGCGGAGGGTGATTTCGGTGAGCGACTCGGAGTCCCCGTTCTCGGGCATGGAACGGACATCGTGCAGGAAAGCTTCGGGGTCCTTCACCTGCTGGGCGGCATGTTCAAGCGCCTGCTCGAAGTCGCCGTTTTCCTGGATCGACTCCGGAAGGTCCCACATGTCGACGAAACGCTCGTTGTAGTTGACCATCCTGCCGTCGACCACGATCAGGATGCCGTCGGCGGTGGCGTCCAGCGTGCCGTCCAGGAGCGAAACGGCTTCCTCCGCCCGGAGGTGCTGGAACTGCTGGTCCAGGATTCGAACGCAGTGGTCGCGAAACCCCAGCAGCCGTTCCCGGTCCGCGCCCTCGAACGGGCGGGACGCTGAATCCATGAGGCAGAAGGTTCCCCGGAAGCCGTCCTCGAAGTAGTCAAGGGGGGCCCCGGCGTAGAAACGGATGCCGCAGCGCTCGGGGTAGCGTCGATCACGAGTTCGAGGATCCCCGTCCAGGTCGGGAATGACCAGCAGCCGGTCTTCGTCCACCGTGTATTGACAGATCGAATCCGCCCGGTCGGTCCACCGGTCGTCCAGCGTGCTGCAGGCGTTGAACCACTGGTCATCCCCATCCAGAAGGGTGATGGCGGCGTGGTCCACGTCGAAGACGTTCCGGGCGAGGTCCGTGAGTTCGACGAACTCCTCACGGTTAAGGGTGGTGAGGACGCGGCCGAGGTCGAGCCAGTCCGGTATGCCCGGGGACGAACGTTCGTCGTCGGGAAAGGAATCGGAAGGATCGCCCGTCGGAGAACGAATGGCCATGTTTTCAACCCGCTTCCTGGGTAGCGGGACCCGGTGGACCGACGACCGTATGCCGTCATCCGGATCCGAATGATTCCCCATCCCGGGGAGCGGGACGTCAGGTTGTGTTGTCAGGGTCCCCGGGTGTCGGGGGAACGACGCAAACCTCATGGTATACAACATGCTTGCATCGTCCCACCCTACCTTCCCCCCTCCCCGGCGGCCGGAAGATCGGAGGAACCCGACGGTGCCGGGCGTGGTGGATTGAGTGCTAGAACGTCGAGCGGCCCCTCCCTCCATGATCGGGGATCCCTGAGCCCACCGGCTCGCGTGAAAACCCTGTAAAATACCCGCGAACGGTTCGCCCCGGGTGTGACTTGGAATCTGGTGCATGATGTGAATCATATGGGAGGGTTGCGTGGTACGGGACGATTTTTCCCTTCTATCTCACCTCCGAAAAGAGCGATTGACCATGGACCTTCGCCGCCCCCGATGGCCGGTTCTCTTCTTTTTGATCCTCCCGTGGGTCCTCCTGTCGGTTCAACCAGCTCCCGCCGTCTCCCCCGGCGGGGACACGGTTCCCACGTTCGATCGGTTGATGGACTACGTGGACGACATGTACCGGGCCAGCTCGTCCCACGGCCGGCTCACCATGACGGTCAGTAAACAGCGGGGTACCCGGACGCTCGAGATGGAGCTGTGGACGAAGGGGGAGGAGCATGCGCTGGTCGTCATCCGTTCGCCCGCCCGGGAGGCCGGAACGGCGACCCTTCGGACCCCGGACGGCCTGTGGAATTACGCACCCCGGGCGGACCGCCTGATTCGGATTCCGGAGGGGCTGCTGTCCGAGAACTGGATGGGGAGTCACTTCACGAACGACGACCTCATGCGCGAGACGAACTACGATCGGGACTACACCGGCTCGGTCAGCCGGGTCCGGGAGGACGGGGACACGCTGCTTCAGGTGGAGATGGTTCCCCGACCGGACGCGCCGGTAGTGTATTCGAAGGTCGTCTTTTACGTTACGCCCGACGACTGGGTTCCGGTGCGGGAGACGTTCTACGACGAGGGAACGATCATTCGCACCATGACCTTCTCCGAGGTGCGCACGATCGACGACCGGCGGATCCCGATGGTGATGGAACTTCGACCGGCGGACCGACCCGAGGAATTTACGCGCATGGAGTACCGTGAGCTCGAGTTCGGGGTGACGCTCGACGAGGCGACCTTCACCCGGCAGGGGCTGCGTCGGGTCGCTCGCCCGTGATCCATCGTCTCGCCCTGCGCAACCTGCTGGCCAACCGCTGGCGCAGCCTGCTCACCGTGGGGGGCATCGCGATTGCGGTGGCCCTCATTATCTGGAGCGGGGCCTTCCTGGAGGGGTTCGTTCACCAGTTAATCCGGGGCGCCACCGCCATCGACGTGGGCCAGGTGCAGGTCCACACTCCCGAGTACAGCCAGCGCCAGGCGACTCACCACAGCTTCCCCGTCGACTCGGACCTCCTCGAGAACCTTCGGTCGATGCCCCAAATCGCCGCGGTCTCCCCACGGGTGGAGTTTCACGGGATTATCGGAACCCATCGCCGATCGAGGGTGGCCCGGCTGGTGGGGCTTCCGGCCCGGCGAACCGCCGGGTCGGCCCCCCTGATCGACGCCGTGGAGGCGGGACGCTGGATCCGCGAGGGCGAGGGGTCCTCCTCCCCGTCCCGGGAGGTGGTTCTGGGCCGTGAGCTGGCCCGTCAGCTCCGGGTGGAGGTCGGGGACGAGCTGGCGGTCATCGCCGAGGCGGCGGACGGATCCCAGGGGGACGACCTCCTGGAGGTGGTGGGGATCCTTCGGACCGGCAACACCCTCGTGGACCGACGCACCGCCTACGTGACGCTGGCCGAGGCCCAGTTCATCACGGCGCTGGGCGAGGATATCCACAAGATCATCGTGCGCACCGAGAACCTGCAGCGCGCGGAAGAAACGGCCGGAGCCATCCGCTCCCGGCTGCCCGGGTGGGGGGCCGGGAGCCTGGCGGTGCGCCCCTGGCAGGAGGTGGTGCCCGGGCTCTGGGAGCTCGTGCAGATGAGCGGGGTCTGGGGCTGGGTGCTCTACGTGATCGCCTACGGCATCGCCGGGCTGGGAATCCTGAACGCGCAGCGCATGAGCGCGCTGGAGCGGGAGCGGGAGTTCGGCCTGCTGGGGGCCCTGGGCGTGTCCCCCGGGCGGGTCTTCGGCGTGGTCATGCTGGAAACCCTGGTACTCGGCGCGGTGGGGGGCATCCTCGGCGGGATCGCGGGTGGGCTGTTGAGCCTGTACCACAGCGTCGTGGGGCTGGACCTGTCGCTGTTCACCACGCTGGACTCCGGGTTCACGTACATGGGAATCGCCTTCTCGGAGCGGCTTCATTTCGTGCTGACTCCCGCGACGGTGTGGCGCCCGGTCCTCATTGTGGTGATCGTGTCGGTGCTGTGTGGGCTGTGGCCCGCCGTCCAGTCCGCCCGGGTGGTGCCCCGGGACGTCCTCTCGGGGCGGCAGTAGGATGTGGACGCTCGCCTGGCGGAACCTCTGGCGCAACCGCACCCGGACGGTGATCCTGGGGTCGGCCATCGCCCTGACCTACGCCATGATGCTGCTCTCAATCGGCATGGCAGACGACATGCACACCCGCATGAAGGAGGCGGCGCGGAAGGTCGCCGGGGGCCAGGTGCTGATTCACGGGGAGGGATACTGGAACCGACGCTCCACCGAGATCACCGTGCCCCATCCGGACACGCTTCGGTCCCGGATCGAGGGTCTGCCCGACGTGAAGGTGGTCATCCCCCGCGTGATCGGGGACGGTCTGCTGAAGAGCACCGCGGGGAACGCCCCGCTTCAGCTGTACGGGATCGACCCCGCCCGGGAGAAAGTCCTGGAGGACCCGGGCCGCTACCTGACGGAGGGGGATTTCCTGGACGGGCCCCACGGTCCGCCCCTGGCCCTGGGATCCGGCGTCGTGGGGCGCCTGAACGCCGAGGTGGGGGACAAACTCGTGCTGACGGCCCCGGACGCCGACGGCGAGCTTACCCGGGGGTTGTTCCGTCTGGGGGGTGTGCTGGAATCGGGCTCGCAGCAGCTCGACGAGACCCTGGGCTACACGACCCTCTCCCACGCCCGGGACGTGCTGAACATGGAGGGCAGGCTGACGCAGCTGGGGGTGCTGGGGGTAGGGTCGATCGGGTCCGAGCCGCTCAAGCGTCGGATCACGTCCCACCTCCGGGATCACCGGGATCACCTGGAGGTGATGACCTGGCAGGAGGCCATGCCGGAGATGGTCGGCTTCATCCAGATCGACAACGCCTTCACCTACGTCTACGTGATCGTGATTTTCCTGATCGTCACCCTCTCGATTACCAACACGTTCCTCATGTCGGTGAAGGAACGCGTCGGTGAGCTGGGCCTGCTGAGCGCCCTGGGGTTCAACGACGCCCGAATCGCCCGGATGATCCTGGCCGAGACCGTTCTGCTGGCGGCCCTGACCATGCTTTCGGGCCTGGGCCTGGGGCTGCTGGGCCACGCGGCGCTGAACGAGTGGGGGCTGGACCTTACGCTCTTCATGGACCGGGGGATCGAGGTCTCGGGCGTGACGATGTCGGACATGGTGGCGCACAGCGAGATTCGACCCTTCAAGTGGATCCTGGCGAGCGCGGGCGTGCTCGCCGCCATCGTTCTGAGCGCCCTCTATCCGGTCTGGCGGGCCATCCGCCTGGCGCCGGCCCAGGCGCTTCAGGTGGGCGAATAGACGATGATCGATCGACGGAGGCTTCGGGACCAGAGGATCCCGGAGCCGGCAGGGACGTTCATCCTCGAACCCGGGAACGGGAGCATACGTCGACCATGAGTGAGCCCAGCAGTTTCATCGAGGCACGGAACCTCCACCGGACCTACGTGCAGGGTGAGATCGAGGTCGAGGCGCTTCGCGGGGTGGACCTGGCGCTGGAAAAAGGGGAGTTTACGTCCCTGGCCGGACCCTCCGGTTCGGGCAAGACGACCCTGCTTAACATGATCGGGTGCCTCGACGAGCCCACCGACGGCGAGGTCTGGATCGACGGTCGGAACGTGACGGCGCTCAGCCGGGGGGAGGCCGCGGACTTCCGACTCGCCGGGGTCGGGTTCGTGTTTCAGGCCTACAACCTCGTGCCCGTGCTGACGGCGTACGAGAACGCCGAGTTCATGCTGTACCTTCAGGACGTGCCCCCCGAGCAGCGCCGCGAGCGCGTGGTCCCGATGCTGGAGCAGGTCGGGCTGGGCGACATGCTCGACCGGCGTCCGAACGAACTCAGCGGGGGCCAGCAGCAGCGGGTGGCCGTGGTGCGGGCCCTGGCGGCCCAGCCGAAGGTCATCCTGGCCGACGAGCCGACCGCGAATCTGGACGCCGAGTCCTCGACCGACCTGATGGACCTCATGCTGGAACTGAACCGCGAATACGAAACGACCTTCCTGTTCTCCACTCACGACGAGCTGGTGATGGAGCGAGCCCGGCGGGTCGTGCGGCTGCGAAGCGGCCGCGTGGAGGCGGACGAGCGGGATGAAGCGGTTACATCCTCCCCCTGAGGGGGTCCCGCGGTTCGTCTCGACCCTGATCGCGCTGTGCACGATCGGGGCTTTCCTGCTTCCGACGCCGGTTCGGGCGAGCGGGGACCTGAGGGTTTCGGGCTACCTGCGCCAGCTCGGGGGGATCCAGGACCTCGGGTACGATTCCGAGCCCGTGCTGCCGGAGTCGAGCCGAATCCTGACCGGCGTCGGTCGGCTCGAGACCCGGGCCCGCTTCTCCGAATCGACCGTCCTGGAGGTCCACAACCGGCTCTTCTGGCAGGTGACCTCCGAGGAGCGTGTCCTGGGCGATCAAACCCCGTTCGGCCTGGGTGCCAGCCGGCGGCCCGGACGGTGGCTGAACCTGGATTCCACCCTCGAGGAGGGATCGCGGAGTCGGCTGGTGCACGACGTGGATCGACTGGCCGTTCACACGACCGCCGGCGGGGCGGACCTCACCGTCGGCCGGCAGGCCGTCACGTGGGGGAAGGCGGTGATGTTCCCGGTGGCGGATCTCTGGGCGCAGTTCAGCCCCTTCGAGCTGGATACCACCGAGAAACCGGGCGTGGACGCCGTTCGGCTGCTGGCCTACCCCTCGCTGCTCTCCGAGCTGGACGTGGTTTTTGCCCGGCGTGAAGCCGCCGAGGACTGGTCGGCGGGGGTGCGCTACGGGTTCACGAGCGGGGACCTGGACGGGTACCTCGCGGGGGGGAAGTTCTGGGAGCAGCTCATGCTGATGGGCGGAGGAACGTGGCTGCTGGAGAACGGCCGGCTTCGCCTGGAGGCCGCGTGGCCCTACGACCTGGACGATCCGGGCACGCGGCCGCCCCGGATCACCGCGGGGGGCGATTACCTGCGGGCGGACTGGGTGGTTTCGCTGGAGTATCACCTGAACGGGGCCGGGGTCACGGACGCCGATCGGTACCTGCAGCAGCTGACCAGCGACGTTTTCCAGCGCGGCGAAAGCTACTACCTGGGGCGGCATTACGCCGGGTTGAGCGGCCGATACACGGGGTTCACCTTCTGGGAGCTGACCGGGGGCGTCATCGCCAACCTGCAGGATCCAAGCTGCGTCCTGAACGCCCGCGTCGACCACGAGTGGTCCCAGGCGCTGATCCTCTCGCTGGGCGGCTATCATTCACGGGGGGACGAGCCGGACCTGAGCGGCGGAACGATCGAACTGAGGAGCGAATACGGCACCTACGGTGATTTTTATTACCTGGAGGCCGCGTGGTATTTTTGAGACGCCCGGCAGCGTCCAGGGGTGGGATTAAACAACATAAATTGCGTCGAAGATCGTGGGTCGAGGATCCGGGAAATCACAGAACGGGGTCACCCCCACCTCGGTTCTCCCCCGTCAGGGGGGAGGAGAGATCTTGAGAAGTCGAGGGTCGGAACGTCCCCCGGGTCCGAACAAAGAAGCCGTGGGTGGGAGGGGCTCTGCCCCGTTCAGCGACCGGTCCGTCACCGGGCCGACCTCGGCCGCAAGCCGGAGTGACTCCTGAATTCTTTATCTTCCGAAGGACTACGACCGTCACTTCACGAGGCTCGCCCGCTCCGTTATCGTGGGTTCGGCCGGGATCGGGCGTCCCGGCGGCGCACCGCGCGAAGCCGGGGGCCACCAGCAGCGAGGGTTCCCCCGGAACGGTTCGACGATTCCGGGTGCTTGAGGAGGCTCACCATCGACATGAACGGCCGCCTGGGCTGGATTTTCCCGCTGGTGTGCGTGTGGGGGCTGCTGATCGGTTCGGGGCATCCTCTTCCGGCCGCCGACACCGTGGTGTTCGTCCACGACACCCACATGCACGGGGGACTCGAGGGTCCCTCCATCTTCGTCAAGGACGACCCGACTGCGGGCACCGACCTCAACACCGCGAATTACTTCGGTCTCGTTGAAGGAATTCGCGCCCGGCGCGGTGACACCTACGTTCGGGTCCTGGGCAGCGGGGACGACCTGATCGGCCACCTGGAGGGCTGGGAATTCAGGGGCAAAAACATGGTCGACGCCTTCAACGCGGGCGGACTCGATTACAACACGTACGGCAACCACGAGTTCGACGCCGGGCCGGCCGTTGTGCGCCGGCGGATCGACGACAGCGATTTCCAGTGGCTCAGTGCCAACGTGGTCACCTCCGCCGACAGCAGGGTCTTCGGACAGGCCCAGGGCGCCGACAGTTACGCCATCGAGACCATCAACGGCGTTCGAGTCGGTTTCACGGGGTACGTCCACGACTCCGCCCCCCAGAATGCCCTCATGGGTCATCGCGTGCGGTGGCTGGAGAAGGTGGACGTGCTGGATCCCGTCCCGGCCCTTCAGCAGGTCGTCGGTGATATGCAGGACGCGGGCGCCGAGGTCATCGTCGTCATGAACCACGGAGGTAGCGATCCCGGGGAGGTTCGGGAGTTGGCCCGCCAGGTCGACGGCATCGACCTGATCGTGGGCGACCACGACGACACCGTGACCTGCACGCGGGTCCCGGGCACCCCTTTCTGCAGCCCCGAATACATCAACGGGGCCACGATCGTGCTGATCGGTGACGAATACCTCCACCTCGGGGAAACCTGGTTCCAGGTGGATTCCAACGGGAATATCACCGACTCCGAGGTCATCCGCCACGACCTGCTGTCCGGCACGGACGCGGTCACCGGGGATCCCATCACGCCTGATCCAACCGTCGAATCGGTGATGGACACTTACCTTCAGGCCTACTTCGACAAATACGCTGATACCGTGGGGCGGACCCGTGTTCCCTTCGACGCCCGCCACAGCACCCTGTGGACGGGGGAATCCGCCGTGGGGGATTTTTTCGCGGACGCCACCCGGCCCGTCTTCGACGCGGACGCGGCGGTGCACGTGCCCCTCATGTGGTCGGACACACAGTATCCGGCGGGTCCGATTCACCACATGGACGTCTACCGCACGTTTTCACTTGGAGCGATCATCGATCCCAACGTGTTCGCCCCGGCCACCGATATGCTCGTCAAAATGGAGCTGACGGGGGATTCTCTCGCGCGGCTCATGGGATTTGGGCTGTCGCTGGAGGCCTCGGAGGGCCACTATCCCCTGTTCCCCATGACGAGTGGAATTTGGTACGCGTTTGATCCGGACGCTGCCGCCCCCTCGGAGCGGGTCAGCCACGTCTACATTGACGGGGAACCGCTCGACCGCTCCCGGACGTATGAGATCGCCACGCGTTCCTTCATGGCCCGACCCGATGTTTTTGCGGGTCGGGCGGGCCTCGCCCCCGGGAGTCTTCCTCCTGCCGTGACGGAAACGGTGGGGAAGGCGCGAATCCTCAACCGCACGTTGATTCCGGTCCAGGAGGCCATCGTCGAAAAAATACGGCGTGAGGGACCAATCGAACCCACGGTGGCCGGCCGGGTCAGTGTGGTGGCCGAGACGGGGCCCGCCCGCTTCGGGGACGCGATCTCGGTGACCAACGCCGACCTGGGCCGCGGGGCCCCCGAGGCCGCCCCACCCTTCGAAGTGACCCTGCGGGTCGATTCCGGGGCCGCCGCGTCGACGCCCACCTTCTCGGTCTTCGCGCTGGGTCCGACCCACCCGCAGGTGACCGCACTCGGGGCCGCGAGAAGCGGCGAGGTCACGGCCGGTCCCGACGGGGTGGATCGGTTCGATACCAATTTTCAGGTCGTGGTCAACGTCTCGCCGGACACGCCCGTGAACCCGGACTCGGTGGTCCTCACCATCGACGCCGGCGGGGCGGACACCGCGGGCTTCGGGGCCTTCCGGCCGGCCGTGTACGAGCCGGGCAGCGGGTGGGAGCCGATCGGCGAGTCCCGGGTCCTTCGCCGCGACGGGGCCCGGCTGACGTTTCGTCCGCCGCACTTCTCCAGCTTCGCGGTGCTCGGCCGGGTCGGCGGGGGCTCGGGGGGGAGCTGTCTGATCCAGCGCACGGGAATGCCCGAACCGGTGACCCGGGCGCTTCGCGGCCTCCGTGACCGGGTTCTCGCGGCCGCTCCGGGGCGCTGGATGACCGGGGTCTATTACCGGGTGGTCGGAACGGTTCGGTAACCCTCTTCAGCGCTGAGGGAAAACCGGACGGACACCGTGGGCCGAACAACAGCAAAGCGTCAGGCGTGCGAAAGAAAATAGAAAAAACAGCGTTCGTCCGGGATCCGAACAACCGGAAGCGAAACCGACGAAAGAAACGACCTGACGGCTGTCAACCCCACCTCGATCCTCCCCCG
>CAZEBV010000029.1:0-16975 GCA_964510695.1 uncultured bacterium | reverse complement strand
GGGGGCGGTCAGGGAGAGGCTGTGGCGGATGAAGCTGTCTGCCAGGTCTGCGTTTCGCCCCCGTTTCTGCGCCAGCCCTTCCAGCTGGGCGACGGCGTCGTTGACGACCTTCTTTTCGGTGGTCTCGTCCATGGACCCCCCGCCCCCGGACACGGGGTGGGCGGCCCCGATGTTCGTGCCTTCGGCCATCACGGCGACGTGGGAGGCGTAGGTCACGAAGACGCCCGCGGAGGCGGCCCGGGCACCCGCGGGACCCACCCACACGATCACCGGAACCCGGGCGTTCAGAATACGGCCCGTCATGGCCCGCATGGAGTCCATCAGTCCCCCGGGCGTGTCGAGCTGAAGGATCAGGCCCGCGGCCCCCTCCTCCTCGGCCCGGGTAATCAGCCGATCGAGATAGTCGGCCGTCACCGGGTTGATCGAACCTTCCAGGGGGGCACGGTAGTAAAAGGTACCCGCGGTGGGGGTATCCGCGGCCATCGTCGGCCCTCCGGCCAGCAAAAGTCCCACCAGCACGAGCAGCGCACCGGTCGGGGCACACCCCAAAAGGCGCCGGCTCATGGCGGGGAGGCGGACGTCCCGGAGGAGCGGTAGGCGTGCAGCGGCTGGCTCAGGGAGCGCACCCGGCGGTGCACTTCCTGGACGGCCGCGGCGGTGTCCGGCAGCGACGATTCGAGGCCCTCCACGATGTAACTTCCGGACACGACACCGTCCACGGCGTCGAGGTAGGGCTGGACGGATTCGAAGTCGGAGACGCCAAAGCCCATCGCGGTCGGGACCTCGCTGGCCCGTCGGGCTCCCTCGAGCTGATCCCGCAGGTTTTCGTCGTAACCCGACCGAACGCCGGTCACCCCGGTGACGGTCACGCAGTAGAGGAACCCCGTTGCCAGACGGCCGAGCCGCCGAAGACGCTCGGACGGGGTGGTGGGCGTCGCCAGCAGAACGGTATGCAGTCCCCGATCGGAGACCGCCGTGAAGAAATCCTCCCCTTCCTCGGGGGGGAGGTCCACCACGAGAACGGCGTCCGCTCCGGCCGACGCGGCTCGATCCAGGAATCGCTGCTCGCCGAACCGGTAGACGGGATTGTAGTAGGTCATCAGCACGACGGGGACGTCGTGGCGGCCCCGGAACGACTCCACCAGTTCGAACACCCGGGTCAGACGCATGCCGTCCCCCAGGCTCCGGCCGGCCGCCTTCTGAATCGTCGGCCCGTCGGCCAGGGGGTCGCTGTAGGGAATCCCCATCTCGAGGACGTCGGCTCCGGCCTCGGCCGCCGCCGAGAACAGCTCGAGGCTGGTGTCCGGGTCCGGGTCCCCGGCACACAGGTAGGGAATGAACAGCTTCCCCGCCTCGGATCGATGCTGGAAAGCACGGCGGAGACGATCCACGCCCATCAGTCCAGTTGTTCCCCTTCGAAGTCGGCCACGGTGCGGACGTCCTTGTCCCCGCGACCCGACAGGTTGAGAACGATCGACTCGTGGCCCTCGAGCCATTCGGGATGGTCGATGAGATACCCCAGGGCGTGCGAGGGTTCCAGGGCCGGAATAATGCCCTCCCACCGGGAAAGCGCCTTGTACGCCTCCACGGCGGCCGCGTCGGTGGCGGCCTCCACCTTCAGGCGGCCCTCCTCCATCAGCTGGGCGAGCTGAGGACCGACCCCGGGGTAGTCCAGACCGGCCGAGATGCTGTAGGGGGTGATGATCTGGCCGTCGTCGTCGCTAAGAAGGTAACTCATGCTCCCGTGAAGCACCCCGCGATCGCCGGCCACGAGCGGCGCGGCGTGTCGTCCCGACTCGATGCCCTCCCCGGCCGCCTCCACCCCGTAGAGGTCCACGGGGTCCTCGAGGAAAGGCGCGAACAACCCCATGGCGTTGGATCCGCCCCCCACACAGGCGACGAGGGCGTCCGGCAGACCCCCTTCCTTTTGACGGTATTGTCGGCGTGTCTCCCGTCCGATCACCGACTGAAACTCCCGTACCAGGTCCGGGTACGGGTAGGGGCCCACCACGGACCCCAGGATGTAGTGCGTCGATCCGACGTTGCTCACCCAGTCGCGAATCGCCTGGTTGGTCGCGTCCTTGAGGGTCCCCCGTCCGCTGGTGACCTCCTCGACCCGGGCACCAAGCAGTTCCATTCGATAGACGTTCAGCGACTGACGGCGGATGTCCTCCTCCCCCATGTAGACGATGCATTCCTTGTCGAAATACGCACAGACCGTGGCCGTGGCCACTCCGTGCTGGCCGGCCCCGGTCTCGGCGATGATGCGCTCCTTGCCCATGCGGTCCGCCAGCAGAATCTGACCGAGGGTGTTGTTCAGCTTGTGGGCCCCGGTGTGGTTGAGGTCCTCCCGTTTGAGGTAAACCTGGCGTCCGAGTTCCTCGGAGAGCCGATCCGCACGGGTCAGGGGGGTGGGGCGACCCCCGTATTCTTCCAGAAGCCGCCGGTAGCTCGCCCGGAAGCCGTCCTCCTCCCGGAGTCGACCGAACGCCTCGGCCAGCTCCTGGAGGGCCACCATCAGCGTCTCCGGCACGTACTGCCCCCCGAACGGTCCGAAATGACGCTCGGCATGGTCCCTGACACTCATGGTTCCGCCCCCCGATCGGGTTCCTCCCGGGGAAGGGATTCCCCCGGTCGCTTCAGGGCCGCCAGCAGGGCTCGAACGGCCGTCAGGTCCCGGTTGCCCTCCGGGTCCTCCACGCCGCTGCAGACGTCCACCCCCCAGGGAGAGACGGCCTGGACGGCCGCCCGCACGTTGTCGGGCCGAAGGCCACCCGCCAGCACGATTCGGTAGCGTTCGGTGAGGGGAGCGATGAGGTCCCACGGGGCCCGCCGGCCGGTTCCTCCGTATCGGCCGGGTTCATCCGCATCCAGAAGGTAGGTTCCCACGTCGTAGCGATCCAGGTCCTCCGGGCCGAAAGTCTCGTGGACCCTCAGGGCCTTGATCACGCTAACGTCCTGTCCGACCCGTTCAACGTCCTCGGGGGATTCGTCGCCGTGAAGCTGAACGCGGTCGAAGTCATGTTCGGCGGCCTCGTCCCGGATCGTCCGGGGGTTCTCGTCGACGTACACACCCACCACCTCGGGAGGAGCCCCCCCGGATCGAAGGGCCCTGACCAGCGTGGAAACCCGATCCGATCCAACGAACCGGCTGCTGTCCGGGTAACGGTTGAGGCCCACCGCGTCCACGGGAAGACGGGCCAGTTCCTCGGCGATCGAGGGATCCTGCAGACCGCAAATTTTGACCCACATCGAGTATCACACCGAAAATCCTTTGAGGATCAGGGGGGACGAAGGAACCCGCGCGCCCCGACGGCCCTCAAGTGTACCCCACGCCGGAACCTGCCAGTAGCCCGTTTATCCCTCGCCGCGGCCCTCGAGGGAGTCGAGGTAGCGTTTCAGCTCGTTCTCACGGCCCTGCTCGGTGGGTTCGTAGAACGTTCGGTCGACGGGAAGGTACTCCTGCTGAACGTAATGGCCTTCGTAGTCGTGGGCGTACCGGTAACCCTCGCCGTGCCCTCGATCCTCGGCCCCCTCGTAGTGAGAATCGCGAAGGTGGTCCGGCACGGGCACGTCCAGCCCCTCCCGGATCGCCGAGCGAGCCCGGGACACCGCCCGGTACGCGGCGTTGCTCTTCGGGCGTGCCGCCAGGTACGTGGTGGCCTGGGCCAGGGGGATCTGAGCTTCGGGAGTGCCTACGAAGTCCACGGCTTCCAGGGCCGCCACGGCGAGGGGCAGCGCGTGGGGATCGGCGTTGCCCACGTCCTCGGAGGCGGCGATGACCAGCCGACGAGCGATGAAGCGGGGATCCTCACCCGCCTCCAGCATCTTGGCCAGGTAGTAAACCGCCGCGTCGGGGTCCGATCCCCGGATGCTCTTGATGTAGGCCGAGACCACGTCGTAGTGGTGATCGTCCTCGCGATCGTAGGCGATGTAGGGTTCCTGGAGGGCCCCTTCGATCCGATCCCGGTCGATCGTGGTCCCGTCCGTCGTCCGGGCGGCGATCTCCAGCCCGTTCAGGAGTCGACGCGCATCCCCCTCCGCCGCCTCGAGGAGGTGGGTTCGGGCCGGTTCTGTCAGCTCGAAACGGCCGGCCAGCCCCCTCTCCTCGTCCTCGAGCGCCCGATCGAGGATGGTTTCGAGGGCCGTTTGCTCGAGGGGTTCGAACTCCACGAGAACCGACCGTGAGAGCAGCGCGTTGTTGAGGTAGAAATAGGGGTTCTGGGTGGTGGCCCCGATCAGGGTCAGGGTCCCGTCCTCCACCGAGGGCAGAAGGGCGTCCTGCTGGGATTTGTTGAACCGATGGATCTCGTCGAAGAACAGCACCGTGGGCTGGGACTGCACTCGCCGGAGGTCCTTTGCCCGCTCGATCACGTCCCGCAGGTCCGAGACCCCACAGAGGACGGCGTTCAGCCGCTCGAAGTTGGCGTCGGTGCGGCGGGCGATGATCTGGGCGATGGCCGTCTTGCCGGTTCCGGGCGGGCCGTGCAGAATGAGGCTCGCAAGACGATCGGCCCGGAGGGCTTTCCGAAGGGGCGTTCCCGGCCCCACGGCGTGGGACTGACCCACGAATTCATCGAGGGAACGGGGACGCATCCGGTAGGCCAGGGGCCGCTCGTCACCGTCGGCGGCCGGGGAGTCCGCCGTTCCCGAGGACCCCTCCCCGAACAGGTCGTGAGACTCCGCATCCATCGCGTTCTCCTCGCAGCGGACGGAAAGCCGGTTTTTTTCGCCGAACGTACGGTTCCCGCAGGATAGCAAACCCCGGAGGTCGGCCATGACCCCCTCACGTCGGCTGCTGGTGCTGGCGGCCCTTCTCCTGCTGGTGGTCGGATACCTCCTTCGGGGGACCGGCCCCGGGGTCGAACAGCCCATCCCGGAAACGGATCCCTTCGAGGCCCGGGTCGTGTCGGTCCCGGACGGGGACACCCTGCGGGTCCGCCGGCGGGGAGGGAGCGTGCGGGTGGTTCGAATCCAGAACGTGGAATGCCCCGAGATCCGGCCCAACGAGAACTGCCGGCGGGACGCCCGACGAGGAGGATGGGACTGCGCCCGCCAGGCCGAACCCGCCCGGCGGGCTCGCCGGTTCGTGACGGAGAGGGTCGGGGACACGCGCGTCCGGGTTCTCCCCCGGCCGGCCGACGACACCCGGATGATCGCCCGGGTGAAAACCCCGGGGGGCCGGGACCTGGGAGAAGCCCTCATCGAGGCGGGGTTGTGTCGTCCCTGGTTCGATCGACCGCCGAGCGGAGCCGACCCTCCCTTCTGACGGGGTCTTTAGCTCGCCTCGTCCGCCGGCTGTAGTTCGTTGATCAAAAACTCCTCACCGCAGCACATCACGGACTGAAAGCCCGCGGCCGGCTTGATCTCGGTACCACAGCAGGGCGTCATCAGAAGCTCCTCGTCGCTCACGATCATCCCTCCGGGACAGCGATTGGGGTCATCCATCACGTCGTGAATTATAGCGGGAGCGTCCCGATGAGCAGACCCGGCCGGGGGGCGCCGGGCGCAGATTACCCCCCCGTCTCGAGCCGCTCGACCTGGCTGCGAAGCCGGTCGGCATCCTCGCACACGACGAAAACCTCCTGGACGGCCTGGGGGGTTTTCGCCAGCAGTTTGGCCCCCGTGTTGGTCGGATACTGGTAGGTGAGCCGGCGGGCGTCCCCGCTCGAATGGGAGGAGACTCGACCGGGGATTACGCTGCTGACGTTGTCGTGGGCCGCCAGCCGAAGCAGCGGCTCCTCGAACCCCTCGAGGAGCTCGTGCTCCCGTTTGATGCCCCCTGAACGGTGCTTGTTGGCCATCCTTTTTGCCTCCCGGTGCCCCGTGGTCGTTGTTACCCGCCCCGGACGAACCGCCGTCTCACCCGGAGGGGGGAAGGTCCTGATCCGGTTTAACCGCGCTTACGAGGGTGGCGATCCCGCCGTGAAGGTCCTGGAAGCGAACCCCCTCGAACCCGACCTCCTCCAGTTCCCGCCGCATGCGCTCTCGGCTGCAGAAGCTGCTGATGCTGTCCCGGAGGTACCCGTAGGCGTCCCGGGATCCGCTGACGATCCGTCCGACCAGCGGCAGCACGTGCCGGAGGTACCATCGGAAAGGCTTCAGGTACCACCGCTGGGGGGGCGGAAAAAACTCGAGGATCACGTAGCGCCCCTCCGGGGCCAGAACGCGCAGCGCCTCCCGGTAGGCACGGCGTCGATCGGCGAAGTTTCGCACGCCGAAGGCGACGGTCACCGTCGAATACGTTTCGTCCCGGAACGGAAGGGAAAGCGCGTCCCCCTGCACCAGGTCCCACCGGGGCTTCGCCGCCGTCCCGGTCAGTTTGTCCGCGGCCCGCTCGAGCATGGGGCGGCTGAAATCGAGGCCCACCGCCCGGCTCGTCCCCTGCCGGTCCAGAAGCGCCCGGAGGACGTCCCCGGTACCGCAGGCCACGTCCAGCAGCCTGGCCCCCCGAACCACCCCCACCAGCCGTCGACGCCACAGACGGTCGATCCCGAGGGAAAGAAGACGGTTCAGAAGATCGTATCGTTCGGCGATGTCCCCGAACATCCGTCGTATTCGGGAGGGACGTTTGGACGGGGACGGGCTCATGGTCGGGCCTCGGTGGGACAAAGTGCGTGAGCGGTTCCGAAGGACCGTCGACGCCCGGGAACCGGGGCGGTCGCGTCGGCCCTCTGTTACAATGAGCGCCGGGCAGGGTCCTGTCCGGGGAAGCCTCCACTTCGATATCTTAACTTGAGGGGAATTGACCTTGAAGCAGCCACCCCGTCGGGCCCGTTTTGCCTCCGGGTCGCGGGTCGTGAGCCACACGCTGCGGCTCGAGAACGACCGACTCCCTCCCCCGGAGCAACTTCCCGGCCCTCGTGTCCTCTGGAGTCCCCCCGAGGGTCCCCTGACCCTGGGGGCCGGCCGGGTGGTCGTCGTGTCGACGGAGGGACCCCACCGGTTCCGACGCGTTCGCCAGAGGGCAAAGACCGTGTTTGACGCCCTGGAGCGGGAAACGCCGGGTTCGGAGGCGCCCCCGGCCGCGCGTCCCCGGTTCTACGGGGGATTCGGGTTCTTCGACGACCCCATCGGTTCCGAACGGACGCTCGTAGGAGCCTATTTCGTCCTCCCCCGGCTGCAGTTCGTCCGGGACGACGGCGAGCTCTGGGTCACGGTCAACCAATCGATCTCGGCCGACGACGCCCCCACCCCCTCGCTCAACCGTGTCCTGGAGGGACTCAACGAGGACGGTGCCCGGGACGCTGACCCCGCCGATTCGTCCGGCCCGGGGATCCTCTCACGGAGTGACCGGCCCGGACGGGAAGATTGGATCGAAGGCGTGAGGGAAACCCTCGAGTCCTTCGAGGCCTCGGACCTCCACAAAATCGTCCTGGCCCAGTCCCGGATCCTCCAGCTTGATCGTCCCCCGGGGCTTTCCTACCTGGTGAACGGCCTGTGTGACGCGGGGTCCTCAACCTACCGGGCGCTGCTGGAGTCCCCGGACGGTGTTATCTTCGCCAGCCTGAGTCCCGAGACGCTCGTTCGGCGCTGCGGTGACTCCGTGACGACCGAATCCCTCGCCGGCAGCGCGCGCATCGGCAGTTCAGCCCGGGAAACGATCGATCGGGCACGGGACCTCATGGACAGCGAGAAAAACCGCCGGGAGCACGAGGTCGTCCTCGAATCGATCTGCGAACGCCTGGACCCCTACGTCGAGACGCTGGAGCGGCGCCCCCGGACGGTGCGAACGCTGTCCACGGTTCAGCACCTGGCGACACCGATCGAAGCGACCCTCGGGTCGGACACCCACGTCCTGGAACTGGTGGGGAGCCTGCATCCGACGCCGGCCGTGGGCGGCGTGCCCGTCCACCGGGCCCTCTCCCATATCCGCCGGCAGGAACCGTTCGATCGGGGTTTTTACGGTGGACCCATCGGCTGGTTCGACGAACGGGGCAACGGGGATTTCGCGGTGGGGATCCGATCCGCCCTGATTCGAGACCGCACCGCGACCCTGTACGCCGGGGCCGGAATCGTGTCGGACAGCCAGCCCGAGGACGAATGGGAGGAACTTCAGTGGAAATACCGCACGTTCCTCCAGTTCCTCCAGGACGAAGCGTCGCTTCGTCCCTCCTGATTCGCCCGACGTGTCCCCCCCTCCTTTGCCCGCATGAGTGCTCCCAACCGGAATACCCTCTGGGCCCGGGCCGCCGCCGAGGAACTTTACCGCAGCGGCGTGCGGTCGGTCTGCCTGACCCCCGGGAGCCGCAACACCCCCCTGACGGTGGCTTTCACGGAACACGACGGGTTCCGGGTCCACTCCCTTCTGGACGAACGATCCTCGGCGTTCTTCGGTCTGGGGCGGGGGGCCGTGAGCGGTCGACCGGCCGCCGTGGTCACTACGTCCGGGACCGCGGCCGCGGAGTGCCACCCCGCGGTCCTGGAAGCCGATCGGGGCCGGGTTCCCCTTCTCGTCCTGACGGCGGATCGCCCCCCGGAACTTCATGACAGCGGGGCCAACCAGACCGTCGACCAGACGGGACTGTTCGGATCCGCGGTACGGTGGTTCTGGGAAGCCCCAGAACCGGAACCGTACCCCCGGAAACTCCGGGCCCTCCGGACCGCGATCTGCCGTGCCGTCGAGACGTCCCGGGGATCCCCCCCGGGACCCGTGCACCTGAACCTCCCCTTCCGGAAGCCCCTGGAACCCACCAGGGTCCCCGGGGACGTCCCCGAGGACTTCGAGCGGGATAACCCCCTCGCCGCGGACGGACGGGACCCGAACCCGTTCGTGGAATCACGGGGGGGCTCCACCACGCTTCGGGAGGACGAGCCCTGCTCCCTCGCCCGTCGTCTCCGGGAGACCTCACGCGGCCTGATTCACGCCGGCCCCCTCCCCCCGGCCTTCCAGACCCCGTCGGCCCTCGTCGCCCTGGGCGAGTCGACCGGCTTCCCGATCCTGGCGGACCCCCTCTCCGGTCTTCGCTTCCACGGGGAGGAGGCCGGAGTTCCGATCCTGGGCGGCTACGACGCCTACCTGGACGGGGACGGAACCTTCGACCTTCCCGAGCCCGAACTGATCCTCCGTTTCGGAGCCCCCCCGACGGCCTCGAAGACCCTCACCCGGTACCTCGAGCGGGCGGAGGCCCGACAGTGGATCGTGGATCCGGGGGGAGGCTGGCCCGAGGGCCGCTTCCGGGCGGAAACGGTCCTGCGCTCCGATCCTGTCCCCCTGGTCCGAACCCTCGTCGAGGCGCTGGATCCCCCCGACGACAGGGACTGGTCCGGGCCGTGGGAAGACGGCGAACGACGCTACTGGAACTGGATCGAGGAACGCCGCGGGGAGCAGGGGGACCATCTCTTCGAGGGCTTCGTCTGGGAACCCCTCCTGGAGACCCTCCCCGAGGGAACCGTCCTCTTCGTGGGCAACAGCCTGCCCGTGCGGGATCTTCTTCGGTACGGTCGGCCGCGGAGCCGTTCCTACACCGTGCTGGCCAACCGGGGGGTCAGTGGGATCGACGGAAACCTGAGCACGGCCGTCGGCGCCGCGGCCGAGGGGGAAAACCCCCTGTTCGTCGTGCTGGGCGACCTGGCGCTGTACCACGATCTCAACGCGCTTCTGCTGCCCGAACGACTGGACGTGGACACCACCGTACTGGTCATCAACAACGACGGGGGCGGGATCTTCCACCGGCTCCCGATACGACATTACGATCCCCCCTTCACGGACTACGTGCGCACCCCTCACGGCGTGAACTTCCGGGGAGCGGCCGAGCAGTTCGGCCTTCAATACCACCGCGTCGAATCCCCGGGGGCCCTTCGCGCGGCGCTGTCGGAAAGCAGCACGGCCCCGGGATCCCACCTGCTCGAGGCCGTGACCGACGCCGGTCGGGACGAGGATTACCGAAGGACGCTTCAGGAGGAACTCAAGGACCTCGGGTAAACGACCACGGCAGGCTGGAACCGTCCGTCCTAACACTTGAGGGAGGGTCAGCATGGTTTCTGAAATTTTTGAGCCGGACCGATGGAACCGAGTGAAGGAATTCTCGTTCGACGACGTCACCTACCACCGGGCCCGCGACCACGGCACGGTTCGGATCGCCTTCGATCGTCCCGCGGTCCGCAACGCCTTTCGTCCGGGGACGGTGGACGAACTGTACACGGCCCTCGACCACGCTCGGCGACAGTCCGACGTCGGATGCGTGCTGCTGACCGGAAACGGTCCCTCCCCCCGGGACGGGGGCTGGGCCTTCAGTTCCGGAGGCGACCAGTCCGTACGGGGGGGATCGGGGTACGAATACGGGGAGGATAACCCCGAACGACCCGGCCGGCTCCATATCCTGGAGGTTCAGCGGCTGATTCGCATGATGCCCAAGCCGGTCGTCGCGGTCGTCCCCGGGTGGGCCGTCGGCGGGGGACACAGCCTGCACGTCGTCTGTGATTTGACCCTGGCCAGCCGGGAACACGGCGTCTTCAAGCAGACCGACCCGGACGTGGCGAGCTTCGACGGGGGGTTTGGCTCCGCGTACCTCGCCCGGCAGGTGGGCCACAAAAAGGCCCGGGAAATCTTCTTCCTGGGCCAGGAGTACTCCGCGGAGGACGGCGTCGAGATGGGCATGGTGAACCGGGCCGTCGAGCACGACCGCCTGGAGACCGTGGCTCTGGACTGGGGGGGGATCATTAACGGGAAGAGCCCCACCGCCATCCGCATGCTCAAATACGCCTTCAACATGGATTCGGACGGCCTCGTGGGACAGCAGGTTTTCGCGGGCGAGGCAACCCGGCTTTTGTACATGACGGACGAGGCCCGGGAGGGGCGGGACGCGTTCATGGAGGACCGGGACCCGGATTTCTCGGACTTCCCCTGGTATTACTGAGACATGCCGACCTCCGACACGCTCACGGCGTGGTGGCACGCCGTGCGGCCCCATACCCTGCCCGCCGGGGCAGCCCCGGTCGTGGTGGGATGGTCCCTCGCGTATCGGGCCGGGCACTTCGCGCCGGTTCCCGCCCTGGCCGCCCTGGCCGGAGCGCTTCTGATTCAGGTCGGCACCAACCTGGCCAACGACTACTTCGACGCCCGGAAGGGGGTGGACGACGCGGATCGCGAGGGGTTCGTCCGGGCCACGGCCTCGGGGCTCCTCTCCCCGTCGACCGTCCTCGCCGGGGCGCTGATCGCCCTTTCGGGGGCCGTCGTCGTGGGGATCTACCTGGTCGTGGTCGGCGGGATTCCGATTCTCCTGGTCGGCCTGCTCGGGGTGGCCATGGCCCTTCTTTACGCGGGGGGACCCGTCCCCCTGGGCTCCGTGGGGCTGGGGGACCCTCTGGTGTTTGTCTTCTTCGGTCCCGTCGCGGTGGGGGGAACCTACTACGTCCAGGCGGCCCACGATCTCACGGTGGGCGCGTCCCTGCTGCCTCCCGCCGGCACGCTTCCCGAGAACGTGCTGCTGGCCGCGGTGCCGATCGGCTGCATCAACACGGCCATCCTGACGGTCAACAACCTTCGGGACCTGAAGACGGATCGTCGGGCCCGAAAACATACCCTTGCGGTGCTGCTGGGCGTCCGGGGGACCCGAATCGAATACACCCTGCTTCTGAGCGCGGCCTACCTCGTCCCGCCGATCTTCTACGGCATGGACGGCGGCCCATGGAGCCTGGCCCCGCTGGCGAGCCTGCTGCTCGTCCCGCCGCTCGTCCGGGTCGTCTGGACCCGCCGGGACGGGGAAGCCCTGAACCCCGCGCTGAGCCGGACGGCTCGACTGTTGTTGTGGTACGCCCTTTTGTGGTCCCTCGGCATCGTTCTGTCGACCACCTTCCCCGTTTCTTCGCACGGGTTACAATAAGGTCGTTCGTCCGTCCGACGCTTCGGCAATACGCCGTGAAAACCCTCGGGGTGATGGCCGATTCCCTCCAGGTCCCCCAACGATTCACCGTCCGAACCGGACGCCGGAAGCCCACCTCCCTCGGACAAGCTCGCACGAGCGGCCGACCTCCTTCGCGGTAGCGAATCGGTTCTGGCCTTCTCCGGAGCCGGCATAAGCACCGAGTCCGGGATCCCGGACTTCCGCAGTCCCGGTGGAATCTGGGACCGCTACGATCCCTCCCATTTCACCCTGCAGGCCCTTTACCGTGACCCGGAGTCCTACTGGGAGAAGCGGCGTGAGCTTCTGAACGACGACGACTTCAACCTGATGGACGTGGATCCGAACGCGGCCCACCACGCGCTGGCTCGCCTCGAGGAACACGGATCGCTGGACGCCGTCATCACCCAGAACATCGACGGGCTCCACCAGGACGCGGGACACGATCCCGAACGGGTGCTGGAGCTCCACGGTACGGCTCAAAAGGCACGCTGCCTGCAGTGCGAACGGGAGTTCGAGGTCCGCCTGCTTCGGGAGAAACTCGAGCGTGACGAGATTCCTCCCCGGTGCGATCACTGCGGGGGGCTCGTCAAAAGCGCCACCGTCTCCTTCGGCGAAGCCCTGCCCCGGGAGGTCCTCCGGGAAGCTCAGCGGCGAGTGAGCAACACGGACTGCATGCTCGTGCTGGGTTCCTCCCTGACCGTTGAACCCGCCGCCTCGCTCCCGCGAAGCGCCCATCGGGGAGGAGCTTCCCTGATCATCGTCAACCTCGAGCCCACCCCTCTGGACACCGCCAGCGACGTCGTCTTTCACGGGAAGGTGGGGAACGTCCTCCCGGCCCTGGTGGAACGAACGCTTGAGGACTGATTGACCCGAACTCCCACGGGAGGAACCCCATGAGTGACGATCTTTCTCCTCGCGATCCTTACGACCGCCGGCGAATGGACGTGCTCGACTCGACGATGGCCTACGTCGACACCGGTTCCGGCAGCCCGATCATCCTGCTTCACGGGAACCCGACTTCGTCCTACCTCTGGCGCAACGTGATTCCCCACCTCGAATCGTCGGGCCGCTGCCTGGCCCCGGACCTGATCGGCATGGGCGAATCCGGACCCGCCGGGGACGGTCGTTACCGGTTCGTGGACCACGCCCGGTATTTCGACGCCTGGATGGACGGGCTCGACCTCGACGAGCCCGTGACCTTCGTCCTGCACGACTGGGGTTCCGGGCTGGGGTTTCACTGGGCCCGACGTCACCCTTCACGGGTTCGGGGGATCGCCTACATGGAGGCGATCGTGAAACCCATGACCTGGGAGGAATGGCCCGATGACGCCACGGACGCTTTTCGGGCCATGCGCTCGGAGGAAGGGGAACAGATGGTGCTGGAGAACAACTTCTTCGTGGAGGTCGTCCTGCCCGGCAGCATCCTTCGGGACCTGAACGAGGAGGAAATGGACGTCTACCGGGAACCCTACCGGGACCCCGGGGAATCCCGTCGTCCCACCCTCACCTGGCCCCGCGAGGTTCCCATCGACGGGGAACCCGAGGACGTCCGGGAGATCGTCGGCCAATACGCCGAGTGGCTCTCCGGGTCCGGCGTCCCCAAGCTGTTCGTCAACGGGGACCCCGGGGCCATCCTGGTCGGACCGCAGCGGGGGTTCTGCCGCTCGTGGCCCAACCAGAAGGAGGTCACGGTGGAGGGCGTCCACTTCCTGCAGGAGGACTCGCCGGCGGCGATCGGCCGGGCGGTCGCCGACTTCGTCGAATCGCTGGACTAGTCCCCCCCGCGGCGTCTCGGGGAGAGGTCAGGTCGTCCGGGAACGTTCGGCCGTGATGATCCTCCGGAGGTGATCGTTCAGCATAATCCCCTCCGGATCGAGCTCCCCCCGAACCTTCTGGAACCGCCCCCACTTCGGATACCGCCGACGAAGGTCGGAGGAATCCAGGAAGTGCATTTTCCCCCAGTGGGGCCGGCCGTCGTGGTCCAGGAAGATCTCCTCGCAGGCACGAAAGTAGCTCTCGTAGGGTTTCTTGTGGTACTTGTGGACCGCGAGGAAGGCGGAATCCCGGCCGTGGGCCGGGCTCAAAAAGATGTCGTCCCCCCGGGCGAAGCGGCACTCGACCGGGAAAATGACGTCCCGGCCGTCCCGCTCGATCATGGCCTTGAGGCTCCGCAGTGCCGACTCCAGTTCCCCGGCCGGCACCGAGTACTCCATTTCGTTGAACTTGACCTCCCGGGGCGTGGGGAAAATTTCATGGCTGGGGCCCACGGCCTCCTCGTTCCGAAGCCCCCAGACGATGGCCTTCCGCAGGAGGGGGTTGAGAAAGGACGCGGACGAGGACACGGAGACGACGGTGCCGAACACGCTGTTCTCCATGAATTCATTGATCCCGGCCCGCCCCTCACCCGACTGCCCGGTGGGATCCAGGGTCTTGGTCATAACCCACTCGGTGCCCGGGAACCAGAAGAACTCGAAGTGACGGTGCTCGTATTTGAGGTCCTCCAAACGATCCAGGCACTCCTCCAGCTCCATGGGTTTCTGGACCATTTTCAGGTTGTACTGCGGTTCGATGTCCAGCTCGATCTCCGTGATGATGCCCAGCGCCCCCAGGGAAACCTGGGCGGCCTTGAACCAATCGGGGTTTTCCGTCTCGGAGCAGGTGACGATTCCCTCCCCCGGCGTGAGCAGTTCCATTTCACTGCTCTGCGTGGAGAGCACCCCGAACTCCCGCCCCGTGCCGTGGGTGCCCGTGCACATCGCCCCGGCCAGGGTCTGTTTGTTGATGTCGCCGAGGTTGTGCATCGCGGTTCCACGTTCATGCAGACCCTCGGTGACCTCCCGCAGGGGCGTGCCCCCCTTCACCCGGGCCGAACGACCCGAGTAGTCCACCGACTCCACGCCGGTCCAGTTCTCGAGGCTCATGATTAAATCGTCGGTTTCGACGAGGGCACTGAAGGAATGGCCCGCCCCGGCGACCCGGAGCGTGCGACCCGAGGATCGACACTCGGCCATGATGTGCTTCATGGACTCCACGGAGGAGGGCTGCAGGTACCATCCCGGCTCGCAGGTGACCGAACCGGACCAGTTGCTCCACTGTTCTTCGTCGGCCATCGACAACCTCCAGACGCCGAACGGTGACCGGACCGCCGCGGGACGGCCTCCCTACCCGAATGGGGGCGATCGCCGGACGGGGCTCAGCCGGCGGGATCATCCACCGGGTAATCGAGCAATTCTCCCCCCACGGTTCGACCGGCGTACTGTGCCACAAAATCGTCCGGATGGTAATAGGTCCATCCCTCGGACTCGAGGCCCGAGAGGTCCACGTCGTCCACGATGATTTGTTCCTCGGCGTCCGGGAATAGGTTTCCCACCAGCCGAACCCGGGCCCGACGGGTGAGGTAACCGGCGTGCCGTCGATCCTCCTGTAGGTGCCGCTCGTCACCGGTTCGCTCGCGTGCTTCGGCGACCCCGGGAATCTCCGCCTCGGTCTTGAGCTGCTGGTTCCCGGTGGCCCAGACCTCGTGGTCGGTGTGGTGGGCCAGCCGGCGAACCCAGGCCAGCGGAACCGGCCCGAAGCTCACCGACACCGTATGATCGCGATCAAAACAGAAGACCTTCATGCTGGACCTCACAACCGGGACCGTCCGAATGGGACCGAGGCTTCGACGCAGCAGGCACGTGAACCGAACGGAACCTCCATGACGTCGAAAAAAGCATTATTCTTAAGCTACGATAAGACGCAATACGTCCGCTCCCGGAGGCGGCTTCCCCGCCCCGCCGGGAATCCCCGTGAGATGGTGCTCCGAACGGGAGGAAAAACATGCCGTCCTCGTCCCGACGGGAGGTCCTCCTGCCTCGATCGCGCGCTTCGTTCCCGGTTCTGGTCTTCCTGTCCCTTTTTTTGATCACGGGATGCGGCTCGGGTGACTCCCCCCCCGGGGAGAACGCGGTGCGGGTCGACGGCATCGACACCGGGGCCGTCGAGGTCCGGCTTCCCCTTCAGGGGGATTCCGCCCCCGAGGTCCCGACGGGCGTGGTCGCCCAGAACGGCAACCCCGCCGGCCTCGAACGGCTCCAGGACGGGGTGGTGTTCCTCGCCTTCATCTACACGCGCTGCCCGAACGCCCGGATGTGCCCCCTGATCACCCGCCGGATGCGGCAGCTCCAGCAGAAAGTGCGATCGGAGGGATCCCCCGCCGCCTCCTTCGTGCTGGCCACGCTGGACCCCACCTACGACACCCCCGCGGTTCTTCGGAGCTACGCCGACCGCCACGACCTCGATCGAACCGACTTCGAACTCTGGACCGGACCGCCGGGTGCCGTTAAACAGCTCCACGAGCGGTACAACATCACGGCCGTGCGCCCCGAAAACGCCGAGGACGATCCACTCGTCCACAACCTCCGGCTTTACCTGATCGACCGCCGGGGAACGATACGGGCGATCTGGACCGGAAACGATTGGACGGTCGACGAGGTTCACCGGCGACTGCGTTCGCTTTAGGATCCCGAAGCGCCCCGCCACCAAGGTAAGAAAAAGACCCCGCGCGAAGGATGGACACGCCGTGTCGGGGGGCAACCCGGCGATGTCCGGCGTGGCAGAGCCGCGCCCGGCCGCCGCGCGGGGTCACTGGGAAGAACGTCTCGCTGATTGCACCGGGAAGGGCTCCATTCTGTTTACATTCCTCGCCGCCCCACCCCGAAAACCTTAGGGGGCCGCCCCCGACGAATGGCCCCGTCAGGTTCGCAGACGGAAAGGGGCGCCGGGCCGCATGGTCCAGCGGGGGCCCGAAGCTTGCCAAGTATGCCGATTTTGCCGATGAACGAGGTGGAAGTTCCAGGCGATGTCGCCCGGGATTATCCACCGGGAAACGGGACGTCCCTCCGCCCCCTGGCAGGGGCCGGGATTCACGTTTCCCGTTGAACCGTTGACCCCACGCTCGAGGGAAACGGACGATGAACCGATCATCTTCCACGCTCCTCAGCACCCTCGTGTTTCTCGTCTTCGCGGCGGGACCGGTGTCGGCCGATTGTGACGCTCTGGTCGTTCGTGACACCACTCTGGACCGTGACGAGTACGGGACTCGCATCGTGGGCGAAGCCCTTCATTACACCAAGGAGCCCCTGGAAAAC
>CAZEBV010000028.1:5683-17580 GCA_964510695.1 uncultured bacterium | reverse complement strand
TGGGTGTGGCGATCAAATTGCGCACCGACGTGGTGCGATACCGAGAAGCCGGGGCCTGAGCGTGTCGTCCCGGCCGCCGGCACCGTACGCTCGAGTCCGGAGAACCCAGGACGCCGGACCGTCCTCGGATCGTTCCGGGAGCGTGAACCCGTGAAAGTCCTCCACGTCATCCCCGGTGTCGCGTCCCGCTACGGGGGACCAAGCCGGGTCATCTACGAGATGGGACAAGCCCTCCGGGCGAAGGGGATCGAGGTCCACGTCGCGACCACCAACGCCGACGGGCGGGACGTGCTGCCGGTGCCGCTCGGGGAGTTCGTGGACCGTGAGGGAGTACCCACGATTTTCTTTCACCGGCAGATCAGCGAGGCCTTCAAATTCTCGCTCCCGCTGTCCCGATGGCTTGACCTCCGGGTGGAGGACTACGATCTGGTCCACGTCCACGCGGTCTTCTCCCATTCCAGTCTCGCCGCAGGAGGGGCCTGCCGGAGGCAGGGAGTGCCCTACGTCGTGCGTCCCCTGGGGTCGCTGGACCCGTGGAGTCTGAGACAGAAGTGGTTCCTCAAGAAGCTGCTCTGGTGGGTTTCCGTGGGCCGTCTTCTTCGAGGGGCCAGGGCGATTCACTACACGACCGAGCAGGAGCGGCGGCTGGCCGAGGAGAACCTGGGGTTGAACAACGGCGTCGTCGTGCCGATTGGCATCAGCGACGAATGGTTCGAGGACGCCCGTCGGGATCACCCACTCTCGGAAAATTTTCCCGAGCTGAAGGGAAAACCGTACGTTCTGATCCTCAGCCGGCTCCATCCGAAGAAACGGGTCCAACCTCTGATGGACGTTTTTCTGGAGGCGACCGACCGTGAGGGAGACCCCTGGACCCTCGTGGTGGCCGGGAGTGGATCGGACGACTACGTGGAGTCCCTGCTGTCCCACCGCCGTCGGAGAAACGCCGAGGATCGGATCGTGTTCACCGGCTGGGTCGAAGGGGAAGCCAAAAGTGCCCTTCTCCAGCACGCCGAGCTGTTCGTGCTGCCCTCCCATCAGGAAAATTTCGGCCTCTCCGCCGTCGAGTCGCTGGCCTACGGGGTGCCGGTTCTCATCAGCGACCGGGTCAACCTGGCGGGGGCCGTCCGGGAAGCGGGAGCGGGGTGGGTGTCCCCCCGTTCCCGCGGCGAATTGACGGAACGGCTTCGGGAGGCACTCTCGGACCCCGGGGAACGTCGGGCGCGGGGGGCGGCCGGACGCCGCCTCGTGGAGGAACGCTACCTCTGGTCCACGGTGGCTGAGGATCTGGTGAATGCTTACGATTCTTTTCTGGAGGATGACGGTCGTTGACCTTCGCCCGGGGACCCCGTCGGTCCGGGGCGGGGCGCGGCGTTCCGGGGATGACCCCCACGGCCGGTTCGGATCGGGGCATCGTGGGGGCGGGGGTCCAGGAGGGTCCCGCCGAGATGGATTCTCGTCCCATCGGGAGCGGTGTCCTGAATGGCGTCTGACGCCGACCTTTCCGTCGTGGTTCTTACGTTCAACGAAGCGGAGAACCTGCCGGCCTGCCTTCGGAGCGTCGAGCCCCTGGAGGCCGAGGTCTTCGTGGTCGATTCGGGCAGCGAGGATCGCACCGTGGAAATCGCCGAGGAGCACGGTGCGGTGGTGGTTGAGCACCCCTTCGAGCATTATGCGGCTCAGCGGAACTGGGCCCAGCGGAACCTGCCCCTGAAGACCGAATGGATTCTTCACCTCGACGCCGACGAGCGGCTGACCGAGGAGCTGGCCCGGGAGATCAACCGCACCCTGAAGGACCCCCCCGAGGACGTGAACGGATTCATGCTGCGCCAGCGGACCGTGTTTCGCGGTCAGTGGATCCGCCACGGCGGACACTATCCTTCCCATCATATGAGACTATATCGACGCAGCGCGGGACGCTGTGAGGATCGCCTCTACGACCAGCATTTTCTCGTCGAGGGACCCACCGAGCGGCTGGATCACGATTACATCGACGTGGTCGCCTCGGATCTGGACTCCTGGATTCGGCGTCACGCCCGCTGGGCGAAGATGGAGGCGGAGGAATTAGCCCGGACCTCGGACGATGAAAACCAGGTGAAGGGCGATCCGACCGGTACGCCGATCGAGCGGCGTCGGTGGATGCGGGATGATCTTTACGGATCCTTTCCCCTTTACGTGCGCGCGTTTCTCTACTGGCTCTACCGCTACGTGTTCCGGCTGGGTTTCCTTGACGGCAAACAGGGGTTCCTTTTTCATTTTCTGCACGGTTTCTGGTATCGGGTGCTCGTCGACGTGCACCTGGACGAACGTCTCGCGGATCAGGAGGATTCGCAAGGGGAGTCCTAACCGCTATCCTTCGTCCGGGTCGACGAGGGGCTCCCGGAAGCGGTCCGATCGTTGGGCCGGGGCGATGAACGGGGGGACCCTCGGGCCCGCGGGAGGTTTTTTCGCAGGGAGGGATGTCTCGTGCGGTTGGATGGTTTCTCAGGGGAGACCACCCCGGGGCGGGTGGAACCGTCGGGGTTTCCCGGCACGGTCCGGATGTTATCCGTGATCGTCCTGGCCGTGGGGATGTTCGCGGCCTCCGGCCCCGCGTTCGGTGAACCGTCCGGCGCCTACTGGGGAGTCTCCTCCGGGCTGGTGGTTCGGGAGGACCTGAAGGAGTTCGGTCGAGGTCACAAGGAGATCAACTTCGAGCCCCCGTGCTGTCGATCCTGGAAGATCGGGTTGAAAACGGGGGTTGAGTTCTCCGGCGAGTGGGTCAATCGCGCCGAGCTGGAGGGAGTTTTCCAGTCCGTGGACGTCCGGAAATACACCCTCAGCGGAGGTGGGTCGGATCTGGCGCTGGGAGACTGGGAGACCAACATCCTGACCCTTAACGGGTATCGGGACTTCCACCGCGGTTCCCTGTGGGAACCCTACCTCGGCGTCGGGTTTGGAGGGGCGCTGGTCAACGTGGATTCCAATCCCGGGGGCGGCCGGCGGACCCGGAACGAGCTTGAGTCGTCACCGGTCGTTCAGGCGATGCTGGGCGTCCGGCGCGATCTGGGAATCTCGATGGACGGTTTCCTGGAGTATCGGTACACGGTCCTCACCTCGGACCTTTATTACGAGGACATCTCCGGGGTCGAATATCGCACCGGGGGGCCGCGTGATCATCAGCTCGAGTTCGGCCTGCTGATCAGTTTTTGAGCCGCTCGAACCCCTGTTCGGAGCCTGCTGCTCTCAGATCGCCATGCTCCCGGCGAACCCTGGAACCGATCCGCTCCCGGAAGCGACTGCCCGTCCGGACCTTCGATCTGTGGTCCGGTGACCGCCGTGAAAGCTTTGGTTTAACGGGGAACGACCCGGACATGGTACAATTCGGGCCGCGCGGAGAGGAGGATTTTTTGCTTCCAGGATTTCCGTAAAAAAGCCCTGGTTTCCAGCGGGCTGCCTCGATGGAAACCAGCCGCTGGGGAGACAATTTCATGCGCGTTCTCGTTCTGGGTGGCGACGGTTACCTCGGTTGGCCCACGTCGATGTATTTCTCCAACCAGGGGCACGACGTCGGCATCGTGGACAACTTCATCAAACGACAGTGGGAGATGGAAGTCGGGGTACAGCCCCTCAACCCTCCTCCTCCCCTGACGGATCGCGTCGCCTGCTGGGAGGCACAGACCGGCGGCCGGATCGAAACCTACATCGGGGATTTAACCCGATATCATTTCGTCCAGGAGACGTTCGAAGACTTCCAGCCGGACGCCGTGGTTCACTACGGTGAGCAGTGCTCGGCCCCCTACAGCATGATCGACATCGACCACATGGTCGACACCCAGGTGAACAACATCCAGGGGACTCTGAACGTCATCTATGCCATGAAGACCCTGACGCCCGATTCGCACCTGCTGAAGCTGGGCACGATGGGGGAGTACGGCACGCCCGACATTCCCATCGAGGAGGGTTACTTGGAGGTGGAACGGGACGGGAAGAGGGATGTGCTCCCGTACCCCAAGCAGCCCGGGTCCTTCTACCATCTCTCAAAGGTCCACGACAGCCAGAACCTGATGTTCGCCGCCAAGATCTGGGACCTTCGCATCACCGACCTCAACCAGGGCGTCGTCTACGGCATCGAAACCGACGAAACAAAGATCCACGAAGACCTTCGCACGGCCTTCCGCTACGACGAGATTTTCGGCACCGCCCTCAACCGCTTCTGTACGCAGGCCGTGGCGGGCATGCCGCTGACGGTCTACGGAAAGGGGGGGCAGCAGCGTGCCTTCCTGAACATCCGCGACACGCTGCAGTGCGTGGAGCTGGCCCTGGAGAACCCCGCCGAGCCCGGTGAGTTTCGGGTGTTCAATCAATTTACCGAGGTCTTCTCCGTACAGGAACTCGCCGAGCTGGTTCAGGAGTGCGGCAACGCCATGGACCTGAACGTGGAAATCGAGCACCTGGACAACCCTCGCGTGGAGGCCGAGGAACATCCTTACGATCCACAAAACACGGGACTTATGGAACTGGGACTGGAACCCCATTACCTGTCGGATGTGCTGATTGATTCCATGATCGAGGCTATTCGGGAACATCGGGGAAGGATCGACCGGGAAGTAATCCGACCGAACGTGGATTGGCGAGAAGCGGATTCTCGGGATGCCATTCGTCGGCGAGAACACTTTACGTCGGAGGAGGAACGCGAAGCCTCCCGTTAATTCATCGGTTCGGGATCCGGCCCCGCGGACTCACGGTCGGGCCCGGTGCTGCCCACGAGGCAATGTTCGATTTCCACGGTGGGTTTCCCGATTTTTCGGAGCGCTCCCCGAACGGGTTCCGGGGGATCCTCCGTATCACCGCGGTGTTTCTCCCCGAGAACGGACACGGTGGACATGATGTCCCCATTCGAGATCGCCAACCTCGCCTGGTACGCCTGGAGACGAAACAGCTGGATGGTGGACCCTCGGTTTTACCTCGGACGCTACCGGGAGGTCACCATCGATCGTCCGATTTTCCTGCTGGGAAACCAGGGGGCCGGGTTGACCCTGGTGTCCCGCATGCTTCGGCGTCATCCGTCGGTCGTTTCCCCCTCGGGGAACCACCGCTACTGGTCCGGGGCCGACGAGATGCACAACGTGTTTGAACCGGCCCTGTCCCCGAAGATCGGGGGGACGCAGTTCAAGGCACCGTCCCATCCGACGCTCACGCCTCCTCGCGGGTGGACCTACGCCGCGGACGAGTTGATCGACCTGTACCGGGAGACCGAGAAGGACGTGGACGACCACGCCCGCCGATCCGTGCGTCGGGTGGTGCGTTACTGCCTGGGGCGGTTCGGGAACGGGTCCTCGGGGCCGAGCCGCTTCGTGGACAAAAGCCAGGTTTTCACGGTTCGCCTCGGCCTGATCTGGAAAATTTTCCGGGAGTACGATCCGAAATTCGTCCTGGTTACTCGTAATCCTTACGCGGCCTGTTACCGGGCGGCGGCCGGGAAGGCCGGGGACATGCGGCGCTTCCGGGACGAGAACGTCTTGAGCTTCGACGAGCGGTTCGAACTCTGTATTCAGCACTGGCAGAACGCCATGGGCTGCGTGCTTGCCGACGTCGACCGGCTGGATCTATCGGTGCCGATCATCCAGTTCGAGGAGATTCTGAGGGCCCCCGAGCGGACGCTGCGGGAGCTGTGTGACGCGGTTGATCTTGGTTTCCAACCCGCGATGCTTCCGGAAGCCGGGGATGAGATCCCCTTCGGCTCCCGGTTCCGCGACCGCTGGCATCCCCTGCGCCCGGACGTGAACGAACCCTATTTTGAATCCATGCTTCCTGAACATGTGGAGAAAATCCAGGAGCGATGCGGGGATCTCGCCGAAAGACTGGAGTATACTCCCCCGAATCGGTTATAATCTTCAATTTCTCTTTCCAATGAAATCACGGTGTTCGTACGAATGTACGTGCAGGGACGGGTGACGTGAGGATGGCCAACGTGCTTGGGATCAATGCTTTCCACGCCGGCGCTTCCGCCGCCGTGGTCGTGGACGGGGAACCGGTCTCCGCGATCGCGGAGGAACGGCTCAACCGGATCAAGTATTACGCGGGCTTCCCGTCGCTCGCCATCCAGAAATGTCTCGAGATGGCGAACATGCGGTTTCGCGACCTCGATTACGTGGCGGTGGGCAGGGATCCCGGGGCGAACCGATTTCAGAAGATCGCGTACGCCCTCCGTCATCCATGGAGGCTGTTCAACTTCCTCAGCATCTATCGGACTCAGAGCGGCCTGGACGACCTCGAGGGTCTGATTTCCCGGGAATGTGACGTCCCCCGCTCGAACCTCGAGTTCGAGCAGGTAAACGTGGAGCATCACCTCGCTCACGTGTCAAGCGCGTATTTCGTATCCCCCTGGGACCACTGCGCTGGATTCAGCATGGACGGGTCCGGGGACTTCACCACCTGCATGCTCACGGAGTGCCGCGGCAAGGAAATCGAGGTGCTTCACCGCGTACACATCCCGCATTCGATGGGTTTCTTCTACACGATGATCTGTCAGTTCCTGGGGTATTGCCGCTACGGCGACGAGGGGAAGGTCATGGGACTGGCCCCCTACGGGGAGGACGTCTTCCGGGAGCACTTCGTGGACATGGTGGATCTGACGGAAGACGGTTTCCGGCTCAACCAGGAGTACTTCCAGCCGTTCGGGAGCAACCAGGGGATCAGCGTGAACGAGGAAGGGCGCCTCGACGTTCAGAGGCTTTATTCGGACCATATGGTCGAGCTTTTCGGGGAGCCCCGGGAACCCCACTCGGAGATCACCGAGCGAGACAAAAACCTGGCCTTCGGGATGCAGCGGCGGTTCGAGGAGACCTATTTCCACGTTCTCAATCGTCTTCACGAAAGGGTGCCGACCGACCGGGTCGCCATGGCCGGGGGTTCGGCGCTGAACAGCGCCGCCAACGGCAAGATCTTCGAACGTACGCCCTTCGAGGAAACCGTCATACAGCCTGCGGCGGGGGACGACGGACTGGCTCTCGGGGCGGCGCTTTACGTCAGCCAGTCGATGCTGGACGACGGGGATCGCTACCACATGGAACGCGCCCAGCTGGGGCCCGAGTATTCCGACGGGGAGATCGTGGAGGCCCTGGAGGGGCGGGATCTCTCCTACCGGAAGGTAAACCGCCCCGAGCTGCTGAAGACCACGGCCGAGGCGGTGCGGGACGGGGAGGTCGTGGGCTGGTTTCAGGGGAGGATGGAGTGGGGACCCCGGGCGCTGGGCAACCGAAGCATCCTGGCGGATCCACGGCGGGAGGAGACGCGGAACGTCCTCAACGAACGGGTCAAGAACCGTGAGTGGTTTCGTCCGTTCGCCCCCTCCGTGCTGGCGGACCGTCAGGACGACATCTTCGAGGGGTCTTTTCCCTCCCCCTTCATGCTTCACGTCTATAAAATCAGGCCCGAATGGCGAGACCGTCTGGCTGCCGTGAACCACGTCGATAACACCGGCCGCCTGCAGAGCGTCACCCGCGATCAGAATCCCCTGTATTACGATCTGATCGAACACTACGATCAGCTCACCGGGGTTCCGGTCGTCCTGAACACTAGCTTCAACGAACGGGAACCGATCGTCTGCAGTCCCGATGACGCGATCGAGTGCTTCCAGCGTACGAAAATGGATCTTCTCGTGATGGGCAGCATTCTCTGCCGCTCTCCAGGCAGGTAGTCTTCCGTTTCCGAAGAGGACGTTGTAGGTCGCCCAGGTGGCTCATAGACTACTGTTAAGACGCTTAGGCGCGGTTCTTTGACGAAGTATTCGAATTGAATTGCTATGAGAGGGGCGGATCAATGGTCCGAGCACTCGTCACCGGCGCCGGGGGCTTCATCGGTCATCACCTGACTGCGTTCCTGTCCGAGAAAGGCGATTATCGGGTGCGGGGGGTGGACCTGAAAAAACCTCAGTTCGAGGAAACCGACGCGGACGAGTACCGGAAGCTGGATCTGCGTCGACGGGAAAACTGTTTCGAGGCGGTGGAGGGGATCGACGAAGTGTACCATCTGGCCGCCGACATGGGCGGCATTGGCTACATAACCTCCGACCACGCCGGGGTCGCCCTGAACAGCTCCCAGATCAACACGCACATGCTGGAGGCGAGCCACGAGGAGGACGTTGACCGGTTTTTCTTCTCCTCCTCGGCCTGCGTCTACCCGCAGCACAAACAGGACGAGGCCGACGTAACGGCACTCAAGGAGGAGGACGCCATTCCCGCCGACCCGGAGAAAGGCTACGGGTGGGAGAAACTCTACATGGAACAGCTCTGTCAGTACATGTACGAGGATTTCGGCCTGGAGACGAGGGTGTGCCGCTTCCACAACGTCTACGGTCCGCTTGGAACCTACGAGGGTGGGAAGGAGAAGGCCCCCGCCGCGCTCTGCCGCAAAGTTGCCCGGGCCGAGGACGGAGGCTCCATCGTCGTGTGGGGAGACGGTGAGCAGAGCCGGTCGTTCATGTACGTGGACGACTGTGTTGAGGGGATCTATCGGGTCATGCAGTCCGACCATCCTCACCCCCTGAACCTGGGACGGGACGAGCTCGTGACCATCAACGAGCTGGTGGACATGATCGCCGACGCGGCCGGGAAGTCGATCGAGAAGGACCACGACCTCTCGAAACCTCAGGGGGTGCGCGGCCGCAACAGCGACAACAGTCGTCTACGGGAGGTCCTCGGCTGGGAACCGGACATTCCCCTCGAGGAAGGCATCGCCGAAACGTACCGGTGGATCGAGGAACAGGTCGGTTCCCCGGAACCGGGGAGGGCCTGAGTCCCCGTGATACCAGCATTCGCGTGAGGGAGTCCCCCGAGGTTCGCCTCCTCAGCGAATACTTCCATCCGGAGCCCGCCTCGACCGCTCAACTGATGACCGAACTGGCGGCCGGTCTCCAGCAGGAGGGGTTCGACGTCCACGCTTACACGGCTCAGCCCACCTACCAGGGCCAGGATCGTGAGAAACTTTCCGGCGAGGAGAAGCATCGGGGCGTGGATATTCACCGGATTGACGCCACCCGATTCGACAAGAGCCGCCTTTTCCTGCGCGTCGTGAATTGGCTGACGTACTGTCTTCCCCTGCTGATGCGGCTGACGTTCTCCCGTTCCGGCGCATCCCGGGTCAACCTGATCGTCACCACCCCGCCGGTGCTGCCTCTGGTTGGGTGGTGCCTTTACTGGCTCCGCGGTGATCCTTTCGTGGTCGTGGAGTACGATGTTTACCCCGACGTTGCGGTGCGCCTGGGAATCGTTTCCGAGGGTTCTCCCCTGGTCCGGGTCTGGGACGCCGTCCATCGGACCGTTCTGGGGCGGGCGGAGGCGATCGTGGCCCTGGACGAGAACATGCGTGAGCTTCTGGTTGAGAAGGTGGGTGAGGAGCGCGGCGACCGCGTTCGAGTGATTCCCAACTGGGAGGATCCGGACTTCATCCAACCCGTGGACAAGGAAAACAACCCCTTCGCCCGGGAGCATGGCTACGACGAGCAGTTCACGCTCCTGTATTCGGGCAACCACGGACTGCACCACGACCTCGAAACGGTGATCCGGGCGGCCAGCAAACTGGAGGATCGTCCGGTCCAGTTCGTGATGATCGGGGAAGGCGCCAGGAAGGGAACCCTGGTGGATTGGGTGGAGCGGGAGGGATTGACCAACGTGGATTTTCACGCCTACCAGCCCCGGGAGCGACTTCCGAAAACTCTGACCTGCGCGGACGTCTCTATCGTCTCCGAGGATCCTCGAGTACGGGGGGTGTCCGTGTCCTGCAAGCTCTACAGTTCATTGGCGTCGGGACAGGCCCTGCTCGGGATCAGTGCATCCGACACGGAAATCGATCGGGTCCTGCGTGAGTCGGGGGCGGGTTTTCGGATTTCACCGGGCGATGCTGCCGGGTTCGTCGACAGGGTGGAGGAGTGGTTGGGAGACCCCGATCGTGTGCGGACCATGGGGAACCGGGCGCGGGCTTACTTTTTGGATCATTTCACCGTGGAACACGCCGTTCGGCGGTACGGGCAACTCCTCCGTCGTCCGGTTGTTACATGAGTCCCTTGATCGTTTCACCGCGCTTCCTTCGGCGGCCAGGAGGCGGGCGGACCGGACGTCGTCCCCCCCGGGGGATCCTGTTGGACCCTTCGGATTCCCTTCAGCCCACGCGGCGTTCGTGTTCCCGGGGAAAGCGACGAGCTGGGGGCATCGCGGATCATGCCTAATCCTCCGCCGCGTCCAACCGTACCCGACGACCGCGCCCGTCGTGGGCCAGAAGCCTTTCCCCTTCCGCAATTTCCCTGGCGGCGTTTGTTTCCCTTCCTGCACGGAGTCGTGCTCGGAGTCATCCTTCCCGCCGCCAGCCTTACCGTCTGGGGAGGCTTCTCCGAAACGATTCTGCTGAAACACGCTCCCGACCTCGTTGTGTCCGCCGTGGGTTTCGTGATCTGTCTCAGCATCAGCGCCGGGTGGGTTGTCTTTTACAATCCCAACGAGTTCGTGATCCTCGGGCTGACGGTCACCTGCATTTTTTTGCTTCTCATGGGGGTTATGTTCCTTTTCGGGGTCACTCATTCCCGGTTCTTCCTCGTGATCGTGGGGGGGTTGACCTTCGCCTGGATCGTGGTGTTTCGTTGGCTTGAGCGGTCCCGCCGGGAGAAATTCGCACTGATTCCCGGAGACCTCACCGCCAAACTCGCCTCCCAGACCGACGGACCGCAGTGGATCCGGATCCAGGGTCCTTCGCTCGAGGAACCCGTCGATGGGATCGTCGTGGATTTTCGGGCCGACCTATCCCGTGAGTGGTCCGATTTCATCTCCGATTGTAGTGTGCGCGGGATCCCCGTTTACAATGCTGCGTCCCTGTTTGAGTTTTACACGGGCCGGATCGATCTCGATCACCTCACCGAGGAACTGGTGGAAGATTTCAAGCTCCCGGAACTGTACCTGGGGTTTCGACGCGTACTGGAGATGCTTCTCATTTTTGTCACCCTCCCCGTAACCCTGCCCCTGCTCGGACTGGTGGCCGCCGTGGTGCGCCTTGAATCCTCGGGTCCGATTCTGTTCTGGCAGACTCGTGTGGGAAGGGGGGGCGATTTTTTCCAGATGGTCAAATTTCGAACGATGAAACCGAACTCGGCCGCCGGGGGAGCGAAATTTGCTTCGGAGGAAAGTCAGCGTGTGACGTCGGTCGGAAACTTCCTTCGCCGGTATCGACTGGATGAACTTCCTCAGCTTTGGAACGTCCTGAAGGGGGAGATGAGTCTGATCGGTCCGAGGCCGGAGCAGGTTCCGTTCGCGGAGGAATTTCACGAACGGGTACCATTCTACCGCTACCGACATCTGATCCGTCCCGGCATCACCGGCTGGGCCCAGGTGCACCAGGGCTACCTGACCGGCGGGGAGGGGACGCAGCAGAAGCTCGAGTACGATCTCTTCTACCTGAAGCACGTCTCCTGGCTTTTGGATCTTTTGATTTGCTACTTGACCGCCCGAGTGCTCGTTCCGGGGCTGGAGTCCCATTAAGGGGACCAGCCGTTTTGTGGGGCGGGGAATCCCCGGTGAGGATGGCCCGTCTCGCTCCCGACGCTTTCCGGGGTTCAGGCCTCCCCAGATATCCACGGCCTCCGATGGAGAGGATCCTCCCTTCGAGTCCCGGAAGCGGCACCGTTCGGCCGGTTCACCGGATTGAGTCCGATGGAAACAGCATCCCGTCCGGAGGGGGACTCCCTGGAAATCCTGGGGATTTCGGCCTTTTACCACGATGCGGCCGCCGCCCTGCTGGTGGACGGGGAGATTGCCGCGGCTGCCCAGGAGGAGCGCTTCTCCCGAAGAAAATACGACGATTCCTTTCCCGCCCGGGCGATCGAGTTCTGCCTGGATTACGCGGGGGTTCGGATCGACGACCTCGACGCGGTC
>CAZEBV010000028.1:0-5673 GCA_964510695.1 uncultured bacterium | reverse complement strand
TTTTCTACGAGAAACCCTTCCTGAAGTTCGAACGGCTGCTGGAGACGTACTACGCCTTCGCCCCCCGCGGCCGGACCTCCTTCACCTCGGCGATCCCGGTCTGGATCCGGGAGAAGCTCTTCCAGAAACGCACCCTCCGGGACGGCCTGGCGGAGGTCCAGGAGTACGACCGGGACGACCTTAACCTGCTGTTCTCGAAGCACCACCTCTCCCACGCTGCCAGCGCGTTTTACCCGTCCCCCTTCGAACAGGCCGCCGTGCTGACGCTGGACGCCGTGGGGGAGTGGGCAACCGCCGCCATCTCCCGGGGCGACGAGGGGGGCATCGAGACCCTGCGGGAGCTTCGGTTCCCCCATTCGCCCGGCATGCTGTATTCGGCGGTGACGTATTACCTGGGCTTCCGGGTGAACTCCGGCGAATACAAAGTCATGGGGCTGGCTCCCTACGGGGACCCGACCTCCGAGCGCGTGGAGCGGTTCCACCGTATCCTTCTCGACGAGATCGTGGACCTGAAGCAGGATGGTTCCCTGTGTCTGGATCAGGATTACTTCGACTACGCCACCGGCCTTCGGATGGTGCCCGAGGAACGCTGGGAAGAGCTGCTGGGGTTCCCGCGGCGGGAGCCCGAATCGGAACTCGAGCAGGTTCACTGCGATCTGGCCCACGCCGTGCAGAGGATCACCGAGACGGCGGTTTTTCGGATGGCCGAGACCGCCCGGGAATTGACCGGAGCGGACCACCTGTGCATGGCCGGGGGGGTGGCCCTGAACTGCGTGGCTAACGGCAAACTTCGCCGCGAGGGACCTTTCGAGGACGTCTGGGTGCAGCCGGCCGCGGGCGACGCCGGCGGGGCGCTGGGCGCCGCCTACGCCGTTCACCACGGGTATTTCGAGCGGTCCGTGCCGGAAACCCACGGCCGCTGCGACCTCATGCAGGGTTCCTACCTCGGACCGCAGTACTCCGACCTCGACGTCGAACGCACCGCCCGCCGGTTCGACGCCCCCCACGAACGACACGAGGGTTTCGAGCGGCTGTGTCGGACCACCGCCCGGCACCTCAGCCAGGGGGACGTCGTCGGCTGGTTCCAGGGGCGCATGGAGTGGGGCCCCCGGGCGCTGGGCAACCGAAGCATTCTGGGGGATCCTCGCTCGGGTGAGACCCAGGAGGTGTTGAACCGAAAGATCAAGGACCGCGAGAACTTCCGCCCCTTCGCCCCGTCGGTGCTCTACGAGGACGTGGGGGAGTACCTGAACCTGGAGGATCCTTCCCCCTACATGCTGTTCGTGGCCGAGATCCTCGAGGAGCGCCGGGAATCGCTGCCCGGCGATTACCACTCGCGGTCCCTGCGGGAGAAGCTGTATTACGAACGATCGGACGTGCCGGCCGTGACGCACCTGGATTTCACCGCCCGGCACCAGACCGTCCACGAGGAGACCAACCCGCGGTTCCACCGTCTGCTTCGTGCGTTCCGGGAGGAGACCGGGTACGGGATCCTGGTGAACACCAGCTTCAACGTCCGGGGAGAACCGATCGTGTGCTCTCCCGAGGACGCCTACCGCTGTTTCATGCGCACCGGGATGGACGTGCTGGTCATCGGGAACTGCCTGTTCCGGAAGGACACCCAGCCCGAATGGCACGAAACGAAGGAGGAGTGGCGCGCGAGGGTGGATCTGGACTAGCCTGAGGGGGGTTCACTTCCTCGATGGCGGCGGTCGGGTCTCGTCGTTTCTCGAGGGGCCGCCTCACCGACTCGTCTGGAGGTAAACAATGGATTCACTGAAAGCTCTGCGTGTGATCCTCGTCCTGGCCCTGGCGTCGCTGGCGTTCGGCTGGGTTTTCGGAACGCCTCACCTGTACGGACTGGCCGCCGGACTGCTGGCCATCGGGCTGCTTTCCGACCGTCTGACGGGCTGGATTGCGGCCGGGTGGATGAAACTGGCCGGATGGCTGGGTGCCTTCAACAGCCGCGTTGTTCTCGGGCTGATCTTCTACCTGGTCCTCACCCCGATTGCCCTACTCTACCGGTGGTTCAACCCGGAAGCTATGCGGCTGCATCCCACGGAGACGGAGTCCTATTTCGAGGTCATGGACGAACGGATCACCGGGGACGATTTCGAGAAACCATGGTGATTTCCACCGTGAATCCGGCTTCGGACTTCGGGTGGGTGCGCTCCGAAGCCCAACCGGAAATCAACCGAGGAGGAGGTCTGATAATTGATAGTAACCTTTCGTGAATACCCGCCCGATTTGGCCTGGAAGAAGGATGCCGTCCCGAAGCTCCCGAATCGTTTCCGTCCAGTCGCCGGGCACGGTCCGCTGAATCAGACACCCTCCTCCGCCCCCGGACCCGCTGCCGCTGGACTGACTCGTCGGAACCGGACAGACCCGGGAGGGTTCGGGAACCAGGGAATCACTGTCGGAGAACAGGTGCCGGCGGGGAATCGTGCGCCGCTCCTGGCTGATGTGGCTTTCCCAGGAGAGGTGCATCGAAGAATCTCCGTCGTCGTTGGAGTATTCCACCCGAATGGGGTATTCTTCGCCCGCCCGTAGTTCGATCGTGTCCCCCGAGAGCCAGTTGCCGTGAAACTCGGACCAGGCGTCGATGACTTTTTTGTCGTCGATCCAGACCCGGACTTTGTCGCCGGGGACGGTCTCGACTTGCAGCTCGTAAGTATCCGTGAAGGGGGCCTCGACGTATCCGGTCCACCGGACCGAGAACCCGTCGGAGACGTTGATGGGGAGCCGGTCCGGGAACCAGCTGAAGGGCTTCGGATCCCGGCTGCTTTTCCTGCGGCGGCTCCCGAAACGCACCCGGGAGTCCGTGCGGACCGAGGAGGTTCCCAGCAGGTCGGGCTTCTCGAAGTACTCTCCTCGTAGACCGACCCCGGAATCGCTGGCCTCCCGCGGCTGTGTATCCACGGACACGCGGCCCCGGTCTCGCCTCCAGCCGGACCATCCGTTGATCCGATACACCGGGGTGGAAGTCCTCCCCGGAGGCTGCCAGAGGATTCCCCGGCTGGTGTTCCACATCTTGCCCGCCAGCTGGTCGCGGTACATAAGCCCTTTGTGATGGCTTCCGCTGGAGTGGATACCGGGCGAGTAGATAGAGGGATCGTAGTCGTCCTTCACGTGCGTCTGAAGAAAATCACCGGCGTAGAGACCGTCCTGAGTCCAGACCTGAGCGGGACGGCCCATCCGGTCGTGGGCCACCACCACATCGTCCAGCACACCCAGAATGCCCAGCGGCTGCGTGAAGGAACCGGGAGCAAGCCGGGTGTTCGAACCTGCCCGACCGACGTTCCACAGCAGCGATCCGTCGGAGCCGTACTTCATCAGCCGGGCCGACCCCATGTTGTTGTGGGGCCAGTCGCTGCCCTGCCAGTCCTCACGAGGATGACGATGGCCGCTCATGCTCTGGTAGTAGCCTCCGTTCCCGGAGACGTGCGTCGCTTCGACGCGCTGATTATTGCCCATCCTGCTGGTTTCCTCAGGGTAATGTCCGTCGAGCTCCTCTACGTTGTCCCAGTTCCAGGAGGGAACCTCCGATTGACCGCTGGGCAGCCTGTGAAGAGCCTTTGTCGTCTTTTGGGGGTCGGGTGCGAAGTAAACGTTCCAGTTGTCGTCGAAGTGGACGTCCGTGTAAAAGCTGATCGAGGGTTTCTCCGTAAAACTCAGTTCCTCGGGATCGACCTCACCGTTCTCGTTGCCGTCCGACCAGGTGTACCCCTGGTGGCTCCGAAATGCATCCGCGTCATTTTCCCAGTCGATCCCCTTCCGTTCCATGGCCTCGGCCCAGAACTGAGGGGGATTCTTGCTGTCGTTGTATCGAATGGAGTCCGCAATCCAGCCGGCGGCGGCCACAGGGTTGAGTTTTCCGTTTTCACGGTCAATTTCAAGGATGGCCGGCTTACCATGACTTCCTCCGGACCCCGTGTAGAGCATGTAGAGGTTTCCGTTTCGGCGCTCCATCTTCCATTTCGTGCCGTCCAGGCTCATCACGTGACGGGGCATGCCCGTGGGGCTGTTTTCGCCACTTCCCAGAAGCTCGGAGAACAATCCATCGACCTCGGGGGGACCGTACGTTTCCAGGAGTTCCCAGGATTTATTCTCGTAGTCGATGTCGATGAGTCCCCAGACCGGTTTTCCGATGGGAATGACCGCCAGACTCGGATCCTCCGGGTGCAGCTCGCCAACGGTACCCCACGGCATTCCACCGAAGAGATCCTCCCGGATTTCGCCGTAGCGGTCGAAGTGCACGGTCCTTCTGACGGCCCGCGGGCCGGCCTCCGTCACGATGAACCCCCCCTCCCGGTTCGCCGTGATGCCCGTGATGCGATAGAAAGATTCTGGATTCCACGCCCCGAAGTCCCGGCCGCCTTCTTTCCCGTAGGTGCGAAGACGGTTGCCCTCGCGGTCGAAACGGCTGACCCGGTTGGGTCTGGGGCTTCCCTCCACCACCAGGATTTCGTCCCGGTACGGAGCGTAGGCCACCCGGGTGGGTTTGGTCAGGTCGGAGTCGGAGATGACGGTCTTGAAGTCTCCGTTTCGGTCCGACAGGCTCAGCACCCGACCTTCGGAAACGACGAGAAGGCCCTCTCCGGGAATTGCGGCCACGGAACGTGGGCTCGGGACGGAACGCGTATAAACGGGTCCGCCCCATACTGTAAGTGTTCCGACCATGTCCACCTTGGTCTTGGAATCCGGGTCGTACCAGCGAAGCTCGTCGGTCACGGAATCGCCGATCACGAACCGGAGGTAGTCGTGGGGATCCTCGGCAATGTCCAGGGCCTCAAAGTCGATGAAACGGCCCGCCCGAGTGTCGCTGACGACTCGAAAAAGAAGCTGCGATCCGTCGTTATGTTTCCAGAACGCCCCGTTCTCCTTGCGGGCCGTCTGAACGTAGCCGCCGCTGTTGAGGATGAACACGTCCCGGTCCCGGCCGATGATTTCCAGGCCGCCGTGACGGTGCCGGCTGTCCTGATCGAAGTTCTGCCACTCACGGGTTTTTCCGTCCAGTGAGCGGCTGATGATGTGGGGCGTGTTCTCCGAGTTCGGTGAACTCACGTACATCCGCCGGGATCGGTCCACGTAGACCCCGTAGGGTCCGTCGTGGTTGCCCACCCAGACCTGCCGGGTGCCGGTCACGTCGAATCCCCCGCCGGGTTCGAAGTTCTTGATGCCGAGGTTGACCATGAACTCCGCCTCGAACGGCGGTTTCTGCAGGGAGCGCCACTCGTAGACGCCGCAGGCCACGCTTTCACCGTGCCGGTCGAGTCCGTCCCATTCGACCGTCCGCGGCCCCGTCGACTGGTCGTCCGCTCTCGCGAGGGTTCGTACCTGCTGGCCGCTCTCAGGATCGTAGACGGCAAGCGAGACTTCACCGGGGTCCTCCAGGTCGTACTGAATCGGGTAGGCGGAGGTGTCACTGGTGGCGGCGTGGGTCGGAGCGGCCCCCACCAGCCCGAACCAGAGCAGGGTACAGCAGACGAGGAGCGCCGTGGGAAGAATCGAGCCGTGGGTTCGTGGTGTCATGTTGAATCGATCTCCTTCCAGTAGCCCGAATCCAGCGGCGTCTCACCTGGTAAGCCGATCATGGCCGGAGAATTTCGGAACCGTGTTGTTGTCGAATTCCTTGAACCGTTAAGTGGACTGTAAACGGGGTCTTGAGGGTGA
>CAZEBV010000027.1:0-18151 GCA_964510695.1 uncultured bacterium | reverse complement strand
GAGGTGTATCGCCTGGGCGGGGTCGTTCGTGACATCGACGAACGAAAAAAACAGCAACGGGAACTGGACCGGGCCAACTACATCCTGAACGCCACCCCGGACGGCGTGTACCACGTCAACGCCGACCGCGAGATTACCATGGTCAACGACGCGGCCGCCGACATGTCGGGGTACGACCGTGATGAGCTCGTCGGCGAACCGATCAGCCAACTCCTGCCGGACGGGGAACTGGAGAAGGTCGAGGAGGAAATCGAGGCGATCAAACGGAAATCCGGCCCCAAGAACGGCACCTTCGAAATCACGATCCGCCGGCAGGACGGGGAGACGGTTCCGTGTGAGAACCACCTGGCCATTCTCCCTCCCTACGAGAACAGCGGGTCGGTGGGGATTCTCCGGGACATTCGGGAGCGGAAGGAACGGCAGCGGAACCTCGAGCGCTCCCGCTGGATGCTCAACACCGTCGGCGACGTGGTTTACGCACTCGACCGGCAGGGTCGGCTGGTCGACGTCAACGTAACCGAGGACGGAATCCTCGGCTACACCCAGGAGGAGGTTCAGGGGCTCATCGGGCGTCCGGTGGAAGATTGGCTTCGGGAGGAGGACGTTCGGCGGGCCCGCGACCTCATTCTCGAGCTTCAGGGATCCGACCGCCGACAGGTCCGTTTCGAGATGGAACTGGTGGCCGCGGACGGAAGCCGCGTCGTCTGTGAGAACAACATGACCGTCGCTCGTACCGGCGAGAACGGAAATTTCCAGGGCACCGTCGGCGTGCTTCGGGACGTCACGGAACGCAAAAAGCTCGAGGAGCAAATGCGGCGGCGGGCCCTGTACGACGACCTGACCGAACTCCCGAACCGGAGCCTGTTCATGGATCGACTCGAGGAGAGGATCCGGCAGTTCAGGTCGGGCGATAACGGCCTCTTCGCGGTGGTTTACATGGACCTGGACCGGTTCAAAATCATCAACGAAAGCATGGGCCACCACGTGGGGGACAAACTCCTCGAGGCGGTAGCACGACGGCTGGCGGATAAGGTCGAGACCGGTGACACGGTGGCTCGGCTGGGCGGCGATGACTTCGCGCTGCTGCTCGACGTGTCGGACACCGACGAAGCCCTGGAGGACGCTGACCGGATCACCCGGGCCCTCGAACGCCCGTTCGAACTGGAGGATCAGAAGATCTTCACCAGCGCCAGCACCGGCGTCGTGGTCCCGTCCTCCCGCGAGGACATCGAGGCCGAATCCCTCCTCCGGGACGCGGATATCGCGATGTTTCGCTCCAAGAACGAACGGAAACCGTACGTCCTCTTCGACCCCGATATGCACCGTGAAACACGGCGGGAAATGGAGCTCGAGATGGACCTCAAACGTTCCACGCAGCGGGATGAACTGGAACTTCACTACCAGCCGATCGTGCGGCTTGACCCCCCCGGGATACTCGGGTTCGAGGCGCTGGTGCGGTGGAACCACCCTGACCGGGGCCGCCTCTCGCCCGGGGAGTTTCTGCCGCTGGCCAAGAAGATCGGCTACATGTCCACCATCGACGACTGGTCCCTCGATCGAGCCTGCCGGGACCTTCGGCGGTGGCGTCAGTCATCCGAATCAACCGGGGATCTTTTCATCAGCGTGAACATTTCCCCCCTCCAGCTGGCCGATCCCGGCTTCGTCGACCGCGTCACCGACGTGCTCGACGGCTCCGGCCTGGCCCCGGACACCCTTTACCTGGAGATCACGGAAAACGCAGTGGTCGCCAACCCGGAACAGGCCGCGGAGGTGATCGGAAACCTCCAGCAGCACGGGGTTCACGTCGTGATGGACGACTTCGGAACCGGGTATTCGTCCCTGAGTTACCTTTCGTCCCTTCCGATCGACGGCCTGAAAATCGACCGCTCCTTCATCCACGACCTCGAGGACAGCACCCGGAACGGGGCCAGCCGTCGAATCGTTCAGGCCATCATGAACCTGGCCGACGGCCTGGAGACCGCCGTGATCGCGGAGGGCATCGAGACCGAGGCTCATACCCGGTCCCTTCGCTCCATGGACTGCACCCTGGGTCAGGGGTATTACTACGCCGAGCCCATGCCGACCTCGGAGGTCCTCGATTTCATCGAGCGGTTCCCGAATGACGTGGCATCCTCGTGAACCCGACGCTTTTACCCGGGGGTCGGTGAGTTCCACGGCACGGTCGGGGTCGTGCGGGACACGAGCACCGAATCAGGTGGCCGAGCTGTCTGTTTCGGACGAAGGCGCATCGCCGGCATCCAGCAGCACCCCCGGGTTCATCCGCCCGGCTGGATCCAGCCGCCGTTTAACGGCCCGAAGGGATTCACGGTAAAGCGGGGGGCTTTCATCCTGGTACCAGGGACGATGGAGCCGTCCGACGGCGTGGTGATGCGTGATCGTTCCCCCGTGCCGGCGCAGGGCCCTGGAGGCCGCGTGTTTGACCTCCCTCCACTGGGACAGCTCCGAGCCCACCCGGGCGGGTGCGGCGAACGTGTAATAAGGGGCCGGGCCCTCCGGGTAGACGTGCGTGAAACGGGTCGACAGAAACCCTCCCCCGCAGACCGCCTCAAGCGCCTCCCGGACGTCACGTTTGATCGCCCGATGCATCTTCGGGAACGCCTTCCAGGTGCAGGCGGTTTCGAAGGTATCCACGAGGACCCCCATGCTGACCAGGGCGTTGAAAAGGTAGGGGGCCTCGAAGAAGGAACGCCGCCAGCGCTCGTCCGCCCCCCCCGTGGGACCATCGGTGTCGGGCGTACGGTGCGAGGGGGTGTCGAGAACCTGGCCGCCGTGGTCACGAACGAGTTCGAGGGCCCGACGCATGTCCGGTTCGGTGGTGTGGTGTTCGGACTCGAAACCCAGCAGGAGGACGTGCCCCCCCTGCTCCGTGATTTGGTTAAGGAAAACCTCGTTTTCGTCGAGGAGCCGGCAGTTGACGGGAAAAAGACGGCTGCCGGCCAGGCTCCGTGCGGCCTCCACGGCCGTGTCGAACTCGTCAAACCGGACCGAGGCCCGGGAACGGTAATCCGGGGGACGACGGACCCGAACCGACGCCCGCGTGATGACCCCGAGGATCCCCTCGGAACCACAGACCAGGGCGTCCGAATCCGGTCCGGCCCCCGACGCCGGCTGCGCCTCGGACTCCACCGTCCCGGCGGGCGTCACCATCCGCGTCGACCGCACGAAATCGTCCACCCGTGTTTCGACCGTGGCGTAGTGTCCGGCGGAACGCGTGGCGATCCAGCCACCCAGGGTCGAGAACTCGTAGGACTGCGGGTAGTGGCGCATCGTGAACCCGTGCTCGCCGAGCTGCTGTTCGAGGACGGGTCCGGTGGCACCGGCCTGTATCCGGGCCATCCGAGATCGTGCGTCCACCGCCTCCACGCGGTCCATGTTCCGCATATCCAGGGACACGACCCCGGCGTACCGGTCGCGCGGAAACTCGGCTTCCACCCCGGCGACCACGCTGGTCCCCCCGCCGAAGGGAACCACCGCGAGGTCCTCGCGGTCGGCCCAGGATAGAACGTTTTTCACGTCCGCCTCGTCCTCGGGACGGGCCACCACGTCGGGAGCCGGGCCGAACGATCCCCGGAACCCCCTGACCAGGTCCCGGTAGCCTTTACCGTAAGTGTGGGAGGCCCGGGGCCGGGGTGCAACGGACAGGATCGACTCCAGGGTCGGTTCCGGCGTGACCCGGGACGATGGGATCTCGACGGTCTCCAGGGTCGGGGGATCACGGAGCTCGAGACGGTCGGTGTCCAGCAGGACGGCCGCGTCCTCCATGAGGTCACGACGGCTCTCTCGGTCGGGAAATCGATCCGCCCAGCCCCATCCCCAGAAACTCAGCATTCGGTCGCTCACCGTTGCAGCCTCCTCGTGGGGAAATCGGGTCCCTCCATCCGGGCGGGTTAGTTCGGTGAATCCGCCTCGTAGGGTTCCACGTGGATAAAAACCCTTGACACGTCATCCATGGCCATCAGCCGACTCCTCAGGGTTTCCTCCGCCTCGTGCACCGTCTCCAGCGAACGGTCGCGCTCGGCCTTCACGTTCAGCGAGAGGTGAATCGTGGGCCCCACGTAATGGGCCCGAACCTCAAAGGGTTCCGAAAAAACCTCCAGCCCCCGGGCCCGTTCCCGCACCCGGGCGAGCAGGGCCCCGGACGGACGTCGGCCCGTCAAATAGTGGATGCTCTCCCGGAACGTGCGCCAGCCGATGGCGAGGATGACAAGCCCGATTAATCCCGCCACGGCGGGGTCCGCCCAGAGAACGCCGTAAGCCGAGGTCCACACGGCGACCAGCACCGACAAATCCACGAGCACGTCGCTGAGCTGATCACGGGTAATGGCCTTCAGGGAATGGTGGCCGCCCTCCCCTCCTACTCGTTGACAGTACAGGCTGAGCAGACCCTTGAGGACCATGGAAATCACCAAAACAAGAACCCCGGCACGACCGACGTCGGGATGCCGAGGAGCGTACCACGCCCCGACGACCTCCCACAGCACGGCGGCCCCCGTCAGCAGGATCACGGCGGCCACCCCGAGGCTCACCAGGGATTCGAACCGCTGATGCCCCTCGGGATGATCCTGGTCCGGGGGCTGCAGGCTGATCCACAGACCGACCCCGACCAGCAGGCTGTAGAAGAAATCGGCGGTGTTGTTCCAGCCGTCGGATCGCAGCGCGAGGGATCCTCCCTCGTAGCCCAGCCAGAGTTTCAGAACGGCCAGAAGGGCGTTCACGGCCAGGAGAGCCACGATCGGGAACCAGAAGCCTCGGGAGGACGGGCCGGCGGCACCGTCAGGCGAGTCCGAATTCACCGATTCGACGGGGACGATAGGAGGATGGGCTCAGAGGAGGAAAATCGTAATCAACCAGACGAGCTGCCCTCCGATGAGAATGGAAAGGACCACGATCAGGGCCGACCAGAGTACCAGCCGGATCCCCGCACGGTCGGAATCCTTTCGACCACGGGGGGGCGAAGCCCGCCGTGAAGGCGACACGCCCGGAAACGGGGACGAAGAGTCCGGATCCGGGGACCGATCCTGGTTGTGATGTTCAGCCTGCGCCTTGTCGAGGGCCTTTTTAATCAGCGACATGACTGCCTCCCAGCCGGTCCAGGAAACGGTTCAGGTCCGTTTGGTCCCAGTCGAAATCGACGCCCGCCTCACGTAAAAGAATGAGTTTCGTCGTCGGTCCCGCAACCCCGGTTGTCTCCAGCTTGTGGGAGGCCTGAAAGGCCGTCACGACGTCCACCGTTCGGGGCCCGTATCGACCGACGATTGGTAGATCCTCACCGTCGGTCCGATTCAGCAGGCGCTGGATCCAGCGAACGGCGATTCCACGGTCCCCCCTCACGTGAGTTTCTCCCGGCTCCAGGTTCGCCCCGGACGGGACCAGGATCCGTCCCCGGCCGCTGAACTCCGTCCGAATCGGATCACCCGTCGCGGGGCGAGGGCCCCGGAGCGGATCCCAGAGTTCCTCGGTGGCGGGATCGTGAAGAACGTATCGACCCCGGTCGGGGTCAGGGGCCCACCATAGAAGGACCGGGTACCCGTATCGAGTAAGGTCCCCCAGCCCACCTTGTTGATCGACGAGCTGCCCCGGGAGATAAGCGGGCACCAGCTCCGAAAGCGCATGGGACTCCGCGACAATGCCGTTCATCGACGGAGGGGTCAGGTCCCGCCGTCCGATGTAAAGGCTCACGTAGCGGGCGAGCACCCGGGCACCGTACCCGTGCTCGGGGACCCCCGCGGTATCCGCCTCCACGGACTCAACCCCCAGCGGATTAGTCCCGGATATCGCGTTCCGGGAGGGAACCGTCCCGGAACGACCCGGGGACACGGCTGGCTCACCGGGGGCGGGGGGCGGGGTATCGGCGGGGGCGATCGCCTCCGGGGGCGGAGTTCGTACCGTGGGCTGATTCCACCAGCTGATCCACGTGATCACCGCGATGCCCAGCACGAGGGTGACCAGCGCGGAGGCCGAACCCACCAGCAGGCTGCTGCCCCGCAGAAGCAGTTCCGTGGTCCTTCCGGACCCCCCCACTCCCTCGCCGTCCTCCCCGCCGGAATCCGTGCCGCGGGCCGTGGCGTCCGGTACCGGGACCGATTCCTCGTCCCCGGGCGGAGCTGTCCCCGAAAGGTCCTCGACCCCCTGTTCGAGGTGCTCGAGCGTGACCACCTGGGAGTCATCCAGGTAGGCCGCCATCAGGACCCGGTCCGCCAGGAGGTTGATGGATCGCGGGTTCCCCTCGGTCACCTCGTAAAGCCGGGGAAAGACCTCCTCCTCCACGTGGACGACCGGGGCCTCCCGGGAGGCTTTCTCGATGCGATGGCGCACGTACTCCCGGGTCTCCTCCTCGTTCAGATTGGTGAGGTGAGCTCGAAGCGCGACGCGCTGTTTCAGCTGACGAAGCTCGGGACGGTCGAGGAGGTCACCCAGTTCGGGTTGTCCCACCAGAACAATCTGAAGGAGCTTCTCCTTCTCGGTCTCCAGGTTGGAGAGCAGTCGGAGCTGCTCCAGGGCATCCGGGCTGAGGTTCTGACTTTCGTCGATGATCACGCACGCGTTGCGTCCCTCCTGGAACTCCGAAAGGAGAAAATCGTTAAGGGAGTCGATCACCTCCTTGGAGCGGGCCTCCTCGGGGAGCTCGTAGCCAAAATCCTCGGCGATCGACTCAAGGAGTTCCGGGGCGGTCATCGTGCTGTTCAGGATTAACGCCGTGCTGGTTCGATCCCCGATCTCCCGCAGGAAGGCCCGACACAGCGTGGTTTTTCCGGAACCCACCCGCCCGGTCACCACGATGAACCCGCGGCGTTCCTCGACCCCGTAAAGCATATGGGCCAGAACTTCCTTGTGCTGATCGCTGTAGAAGATGAAATCCGGGTCGGGGGTGACGTTGAAGGGGTCGGTCTCGAACTCGAAGAAATCGTTGTACATCTCAACATCCCCCCGCTTGTCGGTCGGAGGTGTCCGGGTGCCGCGGCGGCGGTCGCTTAGTCACGGCTGGGGAGCAGCCGGGTATGTTCCAGCGCGGGAAGCCGATCCCGAACCGTGCGAAGGTAATCGAGGTCGAGCCGGGTGGAACACCAGCCGACCCCGTCGGAGGCCCGGCAGACGACCTGACCCCAGGGATCCACGACGAGACTCCCCCCCAGCGCCGGAACACCGGTTTCAGGGTTCTCGCCGGTCTGGTTCGGGGCCACCACCCAGGCCTGGTTCTCAATGGCTCGCGCGCGAAGCAGCGGTTCCCAGTGGGCGCGTCCGGTTTCCCGCGTGAAGTTGGACGGGACGAAAAGCACGTGGGCCCCGCGGCGGGTCAGGCGGCGGTAAAGCTCCGGGAAACGCAGATCGTAACAGATGCTCATTCCCACCCTCACCCCGTCCAGCTCGGTGACGACGAGCTCCTCACCCGGCTGCTGGTAATCCGATTCATGCACGGAGAGCTCGCCGGGAATTTCAACGTCGAAGAGGTGCAGCTTCCGGTAACTCGACACGAGTTCGCCCTCCGCGTCGATCGCGACCGCCGTGTTGATAATCCTGTCCCCCTCGGGCTCCGGGATCGGGATGGTGCCGCCAAGCACGTTCACGTCGTGTTCACGGGCCGCCCCGCGAAGCTGACGAACAGCCTCGTCCCCGGGCCCGAACGCCCGTTCACGCAGCGTCGACGGTCGACCTCGAAGGAGGAAGAACTCGGGGAACGCCACGGTGGAACATCCGTGCCGCGCGGCGTCCTCCAGGGCCTCGAGGGCGGCTTCCAGGTTCGCCTCGACAGAGGTCCCCGCGTCAACCTGCACCAGGGCCCAGTGACGGGTCACCCCGCGGCTCCCGCCATCCGGTGGGACTCACCCGGGTTCAGCACGATTACGTCCGCGGCGTCCCCCACGGCCTCCTCGAACTCGGCGGGGTTCTGCTCGACGAGTTCAAACGTGTTGTAATGCATAGGGATGACTTGATTGACCCCCAGGAAATCCACGGCTCGCCCCGCGCTTCGGGGTCCCATCGTGAAACGGTCCCCGATGGGAAGCATCGCAAGATCCGGCTCGAGGAACTCGGCGATGAGCTGCATGTCGGAAAAGAGCCCGGTATCGCCGGCATGATACACCCGGTGCTCCCCCCATTCGATCACGAAGCCGGCCGGATGACCGAGCCCGGGGCCGGACGTGTGCTGAGCTTCCGTCATATGGACGGTGATCCCCCCGGTCTCCACGGATCCCCCGATGTTCATCGGTTCGGCCGCGTCGACCCCCCGTTCCCCGGCGTCCTCCGTAATCTCGAAAGCGGCCACGAGGGTGCCCCCGGTACGCCGGACGAGTTCCACGGCGTCCCCGTAGTGGTCGTGGTGACCGTGGCTGACCAGAACCCAGTCCGCCTCGTCGACGTCCTCGAGGTCGATCGGACAGACGGGGTTTCCCGAGATAAAGGGATCCACGTAGAGGGTGCGTCCCCCCTTCCTGATGCGAAAACAGGCGTGGCCGAGCCACTGCAGCTCCACGTTAAATCCTCCTTTCCTGTGGTTCGTACGGTTCTGTGGTCCCCGGGCAACCCGCCTCCCTGCTATTCTCGACGGATCGCCCGCGCGCGCTTAGTTTCGGGCCCACGTCCGCGAGCCAGGGGCTCAGGTCGGGGGGGTCATCCCCGCGTCCTCCCAGACGTACGAGGGTTCCATGCACAGGCTGGGATCGGCCCCGTAACCCCTCAAAAGCTCGACGAGACGACGGTAGGCGTCCGCCCGGCGTCCGCGGGGATATCGCAGTTTCCCGTCGGGTCCCTCCACGAATTCGTCGCGCAAAAAACGGCGGTGACTGAACCGCTCCTCGATGGTCCGGTCGAAGCCGCGGGGGAAACGGAACACCCCCACGAGCACGAAGAGGAGATCCTCCGGGTCCAGAAAGTCGTCCATGCGGGCGACGAGGTCCCGGTACCGATCGAACCACCCGTCCACAAGAAGCACCGGATCCAGTCTCGCGGCCACCCGGAACCCGGCGTCGAGCATGTAGCGCATCGCGGCCAGACGGCGGTCGAGGGGAGCCGTCAGCATCTCCTCCCGCCGGGCGGTCCCCTCCGGGGAAAGCGACCAGCTGAAGACCCCGCTTGAATGCGGCTCCAGGCGATCGGGAAGCCCCAGCACGTGATCGGATTTGGTGCGGACTTCGAGTTTGGCCGGGACGTCGCGAAACACGTCCCAGACGACGGAAAGCGAGCGGGTCAGCGGTTCCAGAAGCAGCCCGTCCGAGAGCTCCCCCAGGCTGAAAAAATGCGGGGGAGGTTCCGGAGGATCCTCGGCGAACTCACGGACGTGATCGGCCATGCGCCGCCGGTTGACGAAGGTCTGAACCAGGGGCGAATCGAGGTAACCCTGAAGGTAGCAGTAGGAACAGTCCATGGGACACCCCTCGACCGGCGTGAGGCACCATTCGTCCCGCCCCACGATGGAGGAGGGCGATCCCCAGGGTTTGATGAACGAACCCCGGTTTCGGCGAACGTAAAGCGTACGTTTCAAACGACGGTAACGCCGGTTGACGGAGCCGTCCCGGGGATCCGGGCGATCCCGCCGGATCGGGAGACCCAGCGATCGAGCCCGGCCCAGAAGCTCGGCCAGGTCAGGGTGTCCCCGGGCCTCGGGGGCGACCACGACCCGATCCAGTACGTGGTCCAGCTCGGGCTCGGTCAGACGTGTTCCAGCAGGGGCTGGCACGACTTCAACGCCTCCGCGAGGTCGCTGAGGTTCTGATCACGGTGGCAGCGAAGGTGAAAATCCAGGTAGTCTCCCTCGAACCGGTCGGGGGGATCCACCCGAATGCGACCGTCGAGGTCCAGGGCCTTCAGGTCCCGATAAAACGCCCGTTCACGCCGGTCGGTCTCCGGAAAAGCCAGCCGGCGAGCCTCACCAAGCCATCGTTCCCCCGTTTCCCTCGGCTCCTCGTCGGATCGAACCGATCGCCGTTCCTCCCAGTCGGCATCCCGGGCCCGGGGGAGCCGTCGAAGGGCCTCCGACAGGCGCCGCGCCTGCTGGACGGTGAGGTCGATCCGTCCCTCCCCCAGGGCGTCCCAGAGAGGCTTCCGCAGGCGGTCGGGAACGTCGAGGAGATACCGGATCAGGCGGGGATCCAGTTCCTCCCGATGGAGCCTTCCCCGGACCGGATCGGGGAGATCCGGGAAGCGCCGATACGTCTCCACCCAGACCTTGGCCGCCGGAAGACCCAGGGGCCCGGCGGCTCGACGGGCCAGTTCCTCCGCGGTGTACCCGCGGGCGTGAAGGTAATCGAGGAGGCGCCCCGTCTCCAGGGGGGAGAGATCCCCGTGCCGCGCGATGAGCCTCAGGGTGAGCAACCGGGGAGGATCCTCCAGCTCCGTGACGATAACGGCGGGCACACTGTCCGAACGGGGCTGCCCACGGGGATACCACAATCCACACAGTCCCTCGTCGGAGGGGCGAACCCACCAGGGTTCCGGAAGCCGCCGGGCGTCGTCCCCGGCCTCCTTCTCCCCCAGCCGGCAGGCTTCCAGCATCGGACACGGACGCACCTGGGCCGCCATCACGTCGCGGGCAGTCGTTTTCACGGGTTTCACCCTGAATGGAAAGTAAATCCTCAATCAGTATATCTCCGAACCCGGGTTTCGTGGATGAAGATCCACCGAATCGGGGTCAAAAAGACTGCGTAAATTCTAGAGCCCACCTATACTTAAATTGGAATTATTGTGTGAACCTCAAGTTGGAGGGATGCCCCTTGGGACAGCTTCAGCCCACGATTCGCCTCGATCGAACGGTCGAACACGAGGGCACCAAAACACCAATCAAGCGGTACGACTGGGACGAAATCGAGGACATCGAGGTCTCCGACCCGTTCACCATCAGAGCGGTGGACGAAGCCCGCCGGGCCCACACGCTTATCCATTGGGCCTGGGAGGATCGCGCCCTGCCGGACTGGACGTACGACGAAATGATCGCCGAGCACGCCCGGGTGGTCAGCTTCCTCACCGACCGCGGCGAACGTCACGTCGACCGGGACTCCCTCGACACCACCATGCCCGAGTCACTCAAAGATCGTTCCGAGAACCCGGACAAGAACCTCCTCTACCTTCGAACCGTGGATCGGGGAACGAGCGACAAGCTCGTGGAGGCCGGCGTGGACTCGCTTCGAAAACTGAAGAACGCCGATCCCGACGAGGTCGCCGAGCAGACGGGCCTCACCGCCGACTACATCGAGTCCCTCCAGGAACAGGCCGAGGAACTCTAGCCTCCCCCCGCGTTTTCAGCGAAGCGGGTCCGGCACGAAATCAGGGTCCGAAAGCGCCCGCTTCAGGTCCAGCACGTCCTCGAAATCCTCGATGCTGTCCTCCGGCTGACGGGACATCAGCCCCTCTTCGATCAGTCGATAGACGATCCGGCCGAGGTCCCCGGTCCGGTGAACCCCCCATTCCTCGAAGACGAACGGAGCCAGTTCGCCGTACTGCTCCCGTGCGAAGGCCACCAGAAGTTCGGTGAATTCCTCCCCCGAGAGGTGCCGGCGCGTTCCGAGCCTGTCGAAGGACCACTGGATCCCCTGCAGGACGAAGAGGTAGGCTTCACGGCGGTAGCGGGGGTGTTCGAGCGTCACCCGTGTGATCCGATCCCAGACATCCCGCCTTTCCGACATCATCGAACCTCCTTACACGCGGTCGGCGATGCTCTTCCATATGTTGTAGAGGGTCCCTATCCCCCCGACCAGCACGAGGAGTCCACCCCCGGCGGCAGCAAGACGGGCGGTCGTAAACGAAGCCACCCGGACGCTCCAGAGAAGAGTGCCCCCGAGAAGCAGCCAGTAGCACCAGAGGGCGAGCCGGGGACTGTGGACGTGCGGGTTGCCTCCCAGGCTGGAGGGGAGAAACTTCAGGCTCAATCCACCGGCGAACAGAAGAAGCCCCCCCGTCAGGGTGGGAACGGCGTCCCGGGCGGACACGGGCATCCCCCCGAGCTGCAGAAGAGGAATCAACGCCGGGAGAAGCATCAGGATCAACGCTGCCCGGACGTACCAGCGGGTCAGTTGGTTCAGTCTATGTATCTGTTCTCCCTTCTGACGGGCGGCCGCGGTCAACTCCGCGTACGCTTCGTCCGATCGCGGGGACGGCATGGTCAGTCCGAGCCGTCCTGAAGCCGGTCCATCACCGCCTCGACCGACTCAGCCCGCTCGGCCACTTCCCGCGCAGCGTCCAGGAACACGGACGCCGCGCGGCTGTCGGGATGCTCGAAAACGACGGGACGGCCGGTGTCGCCCCCCTCCCGAACGGCCGGATCCAGCGGAACCCCACCCAGGAACGGCACGTCCAGGCGAAGGGCCTCCTTCCGTCCGCCCCCCGAGCCGAACACGTGAGTCTCATGACCGCACTCCGGACAGACGAACTCGCTCATGTTTTCGACGATGCCGAGAATCCCGACGTCGAGCTTCCGGAACATTTCGACGCTTTTCTGGGCGTCGATGAGGGCCACGTTCTGGGGGGTCGTGACCACGACGGCGCCTGACAGGGGAACCTTCTGCATGAGGGTCAACTGGGCGTCCCCCGTTCCCGGGGGGAGGTCCAGTACGAGGTAATCCAGGTCCCCCCACTCCACGTCCCGCAAAAACTGCGTCACGGCTTTCATCACCATCGGACCGCGCCAGACCACCGGTTCCGTCTCACTGAGAACGTAGCCGATGGACATGCTTCGGATCCCCTGGCTGGTGGGAGGATCGATCTTCTCGTCGGCGTTGATGCGGGGCCGTTCACGGAGGCCCAGCATGGTGGGCGCACTGGGGCCGTAGATGTCCATGTCCCCCAGCCCCACGTCGAGCCCCCGTTCCCGAAGCGCCGCGGCCAGGTTCACGGCCACGGTGGATTTGCCGACCCCCCCCTTCCCGCTCGCCACCGCGACGATGTGATCCACCCCGGGAATGGGCTGCTGGTCCATCGGTCCCGACCCCGGCGTGGTGGTCGCCCCCGGGGCGGCCGCGGCGACCTTACCGCCGTCCTCGCCGGACGGGGCGGGACCGGGCGGCGTGGAACCGCCGTCGAAACCGGAGGCCGGTTCGTCCTCCCCACCGTCGGAGAGGACCGTGATGGACACGGAGTCCACCCCGTCCATCCCCTCCACGGCCGACCTCATCTCGTCGGTCATCTGGCGGACGACGTCCTCCCGGTCCGTGGAGGGCTCAAACCGCACGGAAACCCGGTCCTCCCCGACGTCGACGTCCTTCACGAAGCCGAAAGACACGATGTCCCGGTTAAGACCGGGGTAATTCACGGAACGCAGTCGTTCACGAACCGCCTCTTCGTCGGGGGAGGGCATAGGGGACAGACAACCTCCGGCGGGCAGGCTGAGCGAGGGACAGTATAACATTTCATCCCGGATCGATCGTGGCATCCCCCTCCGCGTCCGGGTCGGAGGTCTTCCCCCCCCACCCGAGTTTCGTCCGGAGAATCGTGAAGAAGTCCCGTTCCGGGGATCGAATCAGGGTGACTTCGCGGTCCGAGGGCCCGACCTCGATCACGTCCCCGGTGCTCAGCTCCCCGATGCCGTCCTGGCCGTCGGCGGTCAAAAGACACTCGTCCTCCGTTTCGACCTCCAGACGAATCCGGCTCTCCGGCGGGAGAATCAGCGGTCGATTCGTCAGGGTGTGAGGACAGATCGGGTTCAAAATCAGGGATCCCAGACGAGGATGCACGATCGGCCCGCTGGCGGACAGGTTGTAGGCGGTGGAGCCGGTGGGCGTGCTGACGATGATGCCGTCACACACGTAACTCGTGACGAATTCGCCGTCCACGAACGCGGCCAGCTGCATGACCCGACCCAGCCGGAACCGACTGAGCACCATGTCGTTGAGGGCATGCAGGGAACCGTCGTCACGCCCCCGGACCCGGGCCTCGATCATCATCCGACGCTGAACGTCGTAGCCGTCCTCGAGGATCCGCTCCAGGGACGCCCGGACCTCGTCCAGGGTGGTCTCCGTCAAAAAACCCAGCCCGCCGGAGTTCACCCCCAGAATGGGAGTGTCATGGCGGGACATCGTGTGCGCGGCGTCCAGCAGGGTCCCGTCCCCCCCGAAGACCACCACGACGTCGCTGGACCGGGCCAGTTCGTCCCGCTCCAGGGGGGTGACCTCCCCGAGGGTCAGCTCCGGAAGATCCTCGGCCAGCACCCGGCATCCCCGTCGTGACAGCCACCGGACGAGCTCACGAACGTCGGGGAACACCGTCTCCTTGCTGGGATTCACGATCAACCCGATCTCCATCGTCAGCGCTCCCGATCCCGGCGGCCGATGCCCGCACGGACCCACGGTCGGGCCCCGGGTACGACCGAGCCGTTCAGGATTCCACGAACTTGAGCGGCAAATCCTCGTTTTGCTGTTCGTTTCGATAATAGTGACAGATTCGTCTCAAAAAACAGTCCTCGCAGGACGGGTCGCGGGCGGTGCAGGTCGTCCGACCGAACGTCAGGAGGTTGTGGTGAAGGCTGTGTCCCTTACCCGACGGAACCAGCGGCTGCAGGTTTCGGAACGTGGCGTTCCGGCTCGATCCGGGGGGGACCAGCCTCAGGCGCTGGCAGATCCGGTGCACGTGGGTGTCAACGGGACACAGGTCGACCTGCCGGGACTCCATCAGCGTCACGGCGGCCGTTTTGACCCCCACGCCCTTGACCCCGGCCAGGACGTCCGCGGCCTCCGTGGGGGATTTCCCGCTGATGAGCGGTTCGAGGCGATAATCCCCCCGTTCTTCCTTCAACCAGGTCAGGATGCGGCGAATGGTGGAGGCCTTGGAGGACTGAAGCCCACAGACGCTGATCGCCTCCTCCAGACGGTCCCGATCGGATCGTCGGACGGCGTCCCAGTCCGGGGCGGGAAAGGCGTCCGCGGCCTGGGACATTCGAAGCCGCACCGGATCGACCTCCCCGTTCTCGTCCCGTGGAAGTCGGTCGAGATCCCGACTGGCATCCCCGGGGGGGAACGCCTCCATCAACCGCTCGTAGGCCCGCAGGGCGTTGGTGTCGTTGGTGTTCTGGCTGAGAACCGTCAGGATCAAAACCTGGAGGGCACTGCGTCCCTCCCGTCGGCGCGGGACCCCCAGGTTGGCCTCCAGAAGATCCACGACCCGCTCGACCCGGGTGTCGTTACGCTTGATCCAGCGGGCGGGTTCACGGCCCGGGTCACGGGGTCCTTCCCGCCGTTCGGAGGAGGCGTCGTCCGGCGACAACACTCATGCACCTCCCTGCTGTTCGAGCGCGGGACCCTGCCCGGCCAGCACGGCCCGGATCCGTTCCACCGTCTCCGAGGGTTGATCCCCGGCTTCGATCACCCGGGGCCCGGCCGTCCCGCCCGAGCCCACAGGAACCCCTCCGTGTCCCCGGGCGATCACCACGACCTCCCCGGCGGAATGAAGACCCCGGGGCCGCTCCCGAAGGGCAGCCCGGGGGATCAGCCCCGCGCCCTGCGGCGAACCGCGCATATCCTCGAGGGTCTCCCGGGAAACCCGCAGGCTCGCGTCCGGCCCCCCGCGCGCCAAACACGCCAACCCGGCCCCGGCGTGACCCTGTCCCGAGGATCCTCCCTCGGGACGGACGGCCAGGAGTCGGGGAACCGCGTCGATCCACCCAAGCTCGTGAAGGTCCCGGAACCCTTTCCGGAGACCGCCCCCGAGGAGCCCCCACCCCTCCGCGAACAGAACCGTATCGGGGACTCGTCCCGATTCAAAGAGCTCGAAGGCGATGGTTTTGTAGGCCTCCAGGAGGTAAGGGTTCAGGATCGGGGACCGACCGTACCATTCCCCGTGTCGCGCCAGTCGATGGGCGAGCCCGTCCTCGTCCGGCTGATCCGAGTCCGCCGGCCGAACGACGACGTCCACCCGGGGATCGGCCGGTGACCCTCCGGGGCCCAGACTCACCACGACGGAACGCAGGGACGTTGTCTCCCCAGCCCGCCCAGGGAGACCCCGACGTCACCCCACCCGGGCGCGACGACCGTCGGCCGTTGCAGAGCAAGCGCATGGTTCAGGGCCAGCGCCGTGCCGCGATCACGGATCGTTCCAGTCGGATGGGCCCCTTCGTCCTTGATCGTCACCGTCGAACGCCGGGGTACCTCCGGCCCCGCGAGCCTTCGGCGCGGGCTCGAGGTGAAAGACACGGCGGGGTCATCGGGCCATTCTCGCAGCGGCAGAAGGGGATGGAACCGTCGAAGCCCGACCCCCCGGGAACCAAACTCCACCGGGTCCAGGCTGTCCGCCAGAAGATCGTAATCGTACACCATGTGAAGCGGGGACGATTGCTCCAGCACACGGTCGAACGGGGTGTCGGGAGATAAAAGCCGATCCGACGACGGCAGGTAGTAGCTGGCCAGGAAACTCACGGCGACCCCCGGGGGAAAGCGACGGAATCAGACCGGGGCGTAGCCGCTCTCCTCCAGGAAAGAGTACAGGGGAAACTGATCGGCCAGGGCCTGGACCTCTCGCTGGACGTCGTCCATGGGCCCGGGATCCTCGTCCGGGCTCAGCACCCGGTCGATCAGTGCCGCGATGGTCTCCATCTCGTCCTCCCCCATTCCCCGGGTGGTCACGGCGGGCGTTCCCAGGCGGAGCCCGCTGGTCACGAAGGGCGACTCCGTCTCCCCCGGGACCGTGTTTTTGTTGGTGGTGATATCCACCCACTCCAGGCGGTTCTCGGCCTCCTTGCCCGTCAGCCCGCTGGACTTGACGTTCAGCAGTATCAGGTGCGTGTCGGTCCCGCCCGAGACGAGATGGTACCCCCGATCCTCCAGTTCGGCACCGAGGCGCCGGGCGTTCCGTTTGATCTGTGCCTGATATTCGGCGAACGACGGTTCCAGCGCCATCCTGAAGCTGACGGCTTTGGCCGCGATCACGTGCATCAGGGGACCTCCCTGGATGCCGGGGAAAATGGTGCTGTCGATGGCGTCGGCCAGCTCTTTCTGGTTCGTCAGAATCAGTCCTCCCCGGGCTCCTCGAAGCGTCTTGTGGGTCGTGGACGTAACGACGTCGGCGTGGGGAAACGGGCTTGGATGCTCCCCGGTGGCGACCAGCCCGGCGACGTGAGCGATGTCCACCACGAGGTGAGAATCGTGCTCGCGGGCCACCTCCCCGAACAGTTCGCACGGGATTTCACGGGGATAGGCGCTGTACCCCGCCACGATGATGTCCGGGTCGACCTCCCGGGCCCGTGCCCGGACCTGATCGGGTTCGATGACCTCGGACTCCTCGTCCACCCGGTAGTGATGAACGTCGTAAAGCTGACCGCTGAAGTTCACGGAGGCCCCGTGCGAGAGGTGACCGCCGTGAGTCAGGTCCATGCTCATGATCGTGGCCCCCGGGTCCACCAGTGACATGTAGGTGGCCATGTTGGCCCCGGAGCCCGAATGGGGCTGAACGTTGGCGAACTCACAGTCGAAAAGTTCGCAGGCCCGGTCGATGGCGAGCTGTTCGACACGATCCATGTTCTCACAGCCGCCGTAGTAGCGCTCGCCGGGGTAGCCCTCGGCGTATTTGTTGGTCATCACCGAACCCGCGGCCTCGAGCACCGAACGACCGACGAAATTCTCGGACGCGATGAGCTCCAGGCCGTTCTCCTGCCGCTTGACTTCGTCCGAAATGGCGGCGGCGACTTCGGGATCCACGTCCTTCAACGAGCCTTCGAACATGGAGGGTCCTCCCGTCGGATGCAGGGTGAGCCGAGCGGCACCGGGAAACGAAGCCGAACCCCGGCGACGAGCGTGGAGTAAGAGTATATCCCGGTGCCGGTATGACAACCGGAACGATCACCCGTTTGCCCGTTCGTCACCGTCCCGGCCTCCCCAGCCTCCACCCCCCGGTGTACGAAGACACAGCCGATCCCCGGGAACGAGCGTTCGGTGAAACTTCCCCGGTAGAACCCGCCGTCCGTCTTCGCCGTACAGCACGTTGAGCCCCGGACGCCCCGCCGATCCTCCCCGGATCCCGTACGGCCGAAACCGACGTCGCTCGCTCAAGACCCCCACTGTCACGGGAGCCAGCGCCCGCCAGACTTTGATCAGCCCCTCCCCACCCGCGCGGTGTCCGGACCCCGCCGAACCACGGCGGATCCGAAGCCCCTCCACACAAACCGGAAAGTGGCGTTCGAACTCCTCGATCGGGGTGTTGCGGGTGTTGGTCATGTGCA
>CAZEBV010000026.1:0-18187 GCA_964510695.1 uncultured bacterium | reverse complement strand
TCCTCACGACGCTCCTCTGGTTTTTCACGTACCGGGATCCGCCCCCGGGGACGGTGGACGAAGCCGACGGCGGACCGGAACCCGTGGTCCTCGAGACCGACGTGATCTCGCTCCTCAAACACGCTTTTTCGGTGACCGACATGGTCCTGCTGGCCGCCATCATGTTCATGGTGTACTTCTCGGGACAGGGGTTCCTGGGGCTGTTTCCGACCTGGTTGAATGCCATGCCCTTCATCGAGGACGGGGCGGTCGGATTCTACAGTTCCCTGGTCTTCCTCTTCTCGCTGACGGGAATGATCGTGATTCCGACCTGGTCCGATCGGGTGGGCCGTCGCAAGCCCTTCCTGCATCTGACCATCGCGCTCGCCCTGGCCGGTGCGATCGTTGTGGCCCTGGCCTCGTCCCCGCTGACCATCGTGCTGGCCTCCCTGCTGGGCGGCTTCGGCGGCGGAGCCATCTTTCCGATCATCCTCTCGATCCCGGGGGAACACCCCGATATCGGACCGGAGTTCAGCGGGATGGCCGTGGGGTTCATTTATTCGCTGGGACAGATTGGAGGAACCATCGGTCCGACCCTCACCGGCATCGCCTACGACTACGGGGCCATCCCTCTCTCGGTGGCCGTCGTGGGGGTAAGTCGCCTGCTGACGTTTCCGCTGGTGTTCCCGCTGGGTGAGACCGGCGGCCGGACCGACTGAGGAGGAGGTTCCGCCCGGACCCGGGAACCCGAGCCGCCCCGGGCGGTTGAGGTCTCAGTCCCTGAAAACACAGGTGTCCGCCAGGAGATCCCCCACCCGCTGGCTGCGTTCGGTGGCCAGAATCACCGCGGCGCCCAGCAGCCCGGCAAGAAAAAAATCCACGAACCGAAGCAGGTTGCGAATCAGGGAGGCCCGAAAAGAAAGGGACTCGCCACGGGCGGATCCCGCGTGGGTTCCCGTCAGGTGTTTGCCCGGCGTTTTCCCCGTCCAATGCTCCATGAGGGCGAACAGAACGAACACGACCCCGATCGTGATGATCAGACCCGATCCATCGAGATGGGTTACGACCACGAGCCCGTGAAATTGGATCGTACCCAGTCCGGTGACGCCACCGACGACGGACGCCAGCGGCAACGTGAGAATCAGGTCGACAACCCCGTTCCCGACCCTCTGGCCCACCGACGCCAGCACCGGAGAGGAACGATCAGCCTTCACGATATTTCCCTCCGAAGTCTGTGCCGCTTTGTCGAACGGTTTCATGCTACCGGGGGTACTCCCGCTCCGCGAAGGAGCGTACGACATCGTACGGATCACTGCCCCGTTCACGGACGGGGCTTCGTAGGCTAAATTCCGATCCGCGGCGTTCCGTTCGTGGACCCGCCGGGGACGTCCTGGACATCCGAACGGGAGCGCAGCCGAATGGGGCAAAAACACCGGAACCGCTGGATAGGCGCGGGGGCCGTCCTGGTCACTCTTCTCACGGCCATCGCGTCGAGCCTGTACTGGTTCGCCCCCGGTTACACCTACCGAATGGCCCGCTGGGTCGAACGGTACCGGGCCGGCCTCGACGTCAAACGGGTCAACGTCGACGGGTTCGAAATCCCCTACCTGATCGGGGGAGAGGGGCCGCCCCTGGTGCTCCTGCACGGCTTCGGGGCCCGCCGCCTGGGTTCCGCCATCCCGGGGGCAAAAGTGGTCGTCCTGGAGGAAACCGGACATCTTCCCATGATGGAACGCCCCGTGGAGTCCGCCGCGGCCCTGCTCGCGTTCCACGGGATCGAGGATGACATCGACTGATCGATTCGAATCAAACACCGTACGGTCCCGGGAAACGGCCGCCCTTCGGTCCGGACGGTTCGTCCACGAAGATGACCTTGATCATACCTTTCTAGTCGACGGAATGATTAACTCAGGATGCGTTAACAGGCGTTTCCAACGGTGACGTTCGGGAGGGTCTGAGGCTCAACCAAACTCCGGGAAAGGAGGCGAGTCGATCATGGACTCGATGGAAACCAACGAGGAACGAGAGCGTCAGCCGGTGGTCAACGCGGAAGAGGACACCACGGCGTACCGTCTTGCCCGGATGATGCAGAGTTTCAACGTGGGCTCGGTCATCATCACCCGGGGGGACGAGCCGGTGGGCATCGTCACGGATCGCGACCTTGCGCTCGCCGTGGGTTCCTCGGCTTTCACGCCGGACAACCTGGTTGCTCAGGACATCATGCGCTCCCCCATCACCACGGTGGAGGCGGGGGCCGGTCTGCTTGAAATCATCCAGACCATGCGCAGCAACAACGTCCGTCGGCTTCCGGTGGTGAAGGACGGAAGCCTGGTGGACATTTTCACGATGGACGACGTCATTCGCCTGGTGCACGAAACCATGGAGGGTCTCAACGAGGTCATCCAGGCCGAGAGCCCGAGGAAAATCCACGACTGACGTGCGGAATGAATCCGGCTGGGTCGACGATCACTCCGGTGGTAGGGTCACCGGTCAGGACATCGGCAACGTCACGGCCGGACTTCTTCCCGGTGTTCCGTGTAAACATCGGAACCCCCCCGTCGGCTCTCTTCAACAGCCCCGCGGGTAAGCGTCTTTTAAACGGGGGACCCCCCGGGAATCCAGAAAAGCCGCCACCGGAGCCCGGTACCGGGGGACGGTGTCCGGGTCGGTAACCTCTCGGCCGCAGGCCATGTCCGACGGAACCTCCGGTCGAAAGTGGACCAAACCCCCATCGACCTCGTAGATGTAAACCGAACCCCGCACCGTCCGGGAGCGACCCGTCGCCACGTTTCGGGCCTCCGCCGTTCCTTCCAGGTCCCATACCTGCCCCACGACCCCATTCAGGTGCCCCGTCAGGGGGCCCGCTCGCACGTGGACCCATCCCGGCCGTCCGCCCGCTATCCGCGGGAACCGCACCCATGAACCCCTCCGACGGGTCACCACGAAGGATTTTCCGTAACCCCAGTTGTCCAGCGTCTCCTGCCATGTCCTGGGGATGGTGTCAGAGGGGGAGCGGGACTGAAAGACCAGGGCGTAGTGGAGGCCGTGATTGTCGGAAAACCGGAGATCGGCCCGCAGGGTTCCCCGGGGCTCGGACACCGTGTCGGGGCGGCTGAACACGGTCCCGAGGCGAATCGTACGAGGGCGGTGATGTTTCCGGAAGCACGAGGGGCGGTACGAACCGCACCGCTCCACGAGACGTTCCCGCACCGTCTGGTAGGGCTCGTTCAGTTCCGCGAGGAGATTCACCTTCAGCTCCCAGAGCTGTCGATCGGCGGAACCTCCGTCCGACATCGCTCCGGCGTCCGGCGGCAGCAGCAACACGCCCGCCAGCAAGCAGGTTAAAACCCGGTATGAAACCGTTAGTGACGTCCCGTCCAGTTTTTCATGAGGCCCCGAACGCCCATGGTGTCGAGCACGAAATCCACGGCCCGGGTGGGAAGAATCCCCTTCATGAAGGGGATCGTTTTGACCAGAAACGGTTCCTTGACGAACAGTTTGTTGCGTTCCACCGCGGAGACAATGCTGTCGACCACGTCCTCGGGCTGAAGGAAAGGCATCAGGAGGGGGGCATTCGCCCCCTCGAACATCCCGGTGTCGACGAGGCTCGGACACACGATCGTCACGCCCACGTGATCATGGCCGTCCCCCAGAAGCTCCTGCCGGAGAGCGCGGGAGAACCCGACCACGAACCACTTGCTGGCCGAATACGTCACCTGCTCGGGAACACCGATCAAACCCGCGGCACTGGCCATCTGAACGATGTGAGCCTCATCGGCCTCCTTCAGGTCGCCCAGGAACCGTTTGGTCATCCAGTGTACGGCCTCGACGTTAACGCGGAACGTCAGCTCGTCCCCCGCGTCGTCGACCTCGTCCAGCTTGCCTCCCCGGACGACGCCCGCGTTGTTAACCAGAACCTCGACCGGACCCACCTCCCGGTGGACCCGGTCGCGAAGATCGTCGATGTTATCCCGTTCGGAGAGATCACAGACGAAACTCGAAACCTCATGCCCCCGATCCGCGAGCTCCCGGCGGGTCTCCTCGAGGGCCTCTTCATCCACGTCGACCAGGACGATCCTCCCCCCCTCCTCGGCGAACCGCTCCGCCATGTGATGCCCCATGCCCCGGGCGCCCCCCGTTATCAGCACCGTTTTCCCGTTCAGGTCCGTCATGGCAAAAACGTCACTCCCGTTCCGAAGGTTTACGAAGGAGGTTTGGTCTCCCCCGGACCGCGTGTCTTATCAGGCGTCACCCTGCAGCAGGCTGAGGATGTCGTCGAGGAACCCGAATTTCCCCTCGTAATTGGCGATGGAACGCACCACCCGGCGGGCCGCACGGGCGTCGTCCACCGCCCGATGGGACTGTCGGGTCCCGATCCCGAACTCCTCCATCGCCCGCTGGAGTTTCTGAAAATGGTACTCTCCCCGGTGCTCGTCCCAATCACCACACCACCGGGAGTACAGCCGCATGGCACAGGCGGTGGGCTCCCAGCCGTCCACGCTGCAGTCGTGTTTGCCCGCGCTGGTGTTGACCATCCCCACGTCGAACGCTTCGTTGTAGATGATGACCAGTCGGTCCCGGACGTGCTCCTGAAACCGGTCGTGAACTTCGTCCCAGGACGGGGCGCTCCCCACGGCCTCATTCGAGATGCCGTGGACCTCCCGTGCCCCGTCACTGATGGGTTTCACGGGCTGCACGAGGGTTTCCATGAGCACCTGGTCCGTGTGGTCCACGAGGCCGACCTCGATGACCTCGTCCTCGTCCTCCAGGCCGGTGGTTTCAACGTCCAGGTAGACCGGCTCCTGCTTCAACCAGCGGCGGGCCGTCTCCGCGCACTCAAGACGCCGTCGATGATCGTCCTCGACTCGTTCCACCATGACCATCTCCTCCCCGGGGTGGCGTTCCCGAGCCTGCCCCCATCATAAAGGAAACGGGGCGGGGACCCCACGAACCCGCCGGACACGGGGGAACAATCCGGTGGGACCCTGCGAGGGAAGGACGGTCAAACACGGTTCCCGACTAGGGGCTGGGGGGGGCGTAGGTGACCTCGTCGATGTACACGTCGTAATTACCCGGAAAATCCTGAGCCTGAACCGCCACGCGTCCGAAGGCCGCCGTCGAGGGAGCCGTCTCGGTGTGGGTGGCGCCGTCCTGGCTTCGGATCCGAAACTGCACCTCTTCCGAGCCGGGCCGGGCGGTCATGGTAATTTCGTACCAGACGTCGGCCTGGTAGTTCCTGAGGAGCACGTTGTCCTTGCCGACCCGTTCCGTCCCGTAAAGCACGTTGCCGCTGCGGGCGAAATGAATCATGGCCACCGAGGAGTTGTTGTTGTTGCCCAGGGCATAGTTGATGTTGACGGGGGACTGGCTCGGATATAACCAGGCGGAGAATTCGTCCCCGTCCCGGAGGTTCCCGCCGTCGAACGTATTCTGCATACTGAAGACGCCCGACCCGGTCGGACCAACCTCGATGAGAAGGGAACGGTTCCCCTCCCGAACCTCCTGACTGGTTTCCTCGGCGTTCGCGTCCAGTTCCTGGTTGACGACCGGCCAGCGATCCCGGAACGAGCCCTGTTCGAAGCCGTCCACCTGCGGCTCCCGGACCTCCCGGAAACGGGCCGTGAGGGTCCGATCGGACTCCACGGTCACCGAACGGTTCCGGTTCTGGTTTCCGTCGTCCCAGCCCGCGAACCGCCACCCCTCCCGCGGCTGAGCGGTGAGGTTGACCGTCGTGCCCTCCTCAACGGTGTTCTCCTCCGGGTCTCGGAGCACGTTTCCTCCGGCGGAGGGTTCAGCCCGGGTACGAAGCGTATGACTCGCACGGCGGAACCGAGCCACGAGGCTGGCCGAACGACCGGGCATTTCGAAGCTCCGGGACGCGCTGGACACTCCGTCCGACCCGCCCGGAAAAACCCATCCATCGGCGGACCGCGCCTGAAGCTGGATGGTGGTTCCCGAAGCGTAGGACGACCGGGAGGGATCCGCCGAGACACTCCCCGCGCCCGAGGGCCGCACCCCCACGTCGAAGTCGTGGCGGATCCGCTGGAACGTGGCCACCAGGGTCCGGGATTCCTCGAGGGTTACCGATCGTGAAGCATCCCGGACGCCGTCCTCCCAGCCGGTGAACCGCCAGCCCTGGTTCGCCTGAGCCGTCACCTCGACGGTGGTGCCCACCTCGAAATCATCCTGATCGGGGCGGGTCGTGACGCTCCCCCCGGCGGTGGGCGCCGTAAAGGCCCTCAACCCGACTCGATCGGCGGCGCGGGGCTCGAACTCGGCGGTGAGCGTGGTCGTCTCCGAACCCATTTCGTAGGTCCTCTCGAGGGACGAGACACCGTCCGACCACCCGGCGAACTGCCAATCCTCGGCCGGCCTCACGCGAAGCGTGACAGTCTCCCCGTAGGAAAACTGCTGCTCGTCGGGCGTTCGCTCCACCCGCCCGGCCTCGTCGGGATCAGCCTGTACGGTCAGGGGGTACTCGGCCCGCTGCTCCCCGTTCTCCGGCACGTCCGTGCCGGGGGGGCCGCCCGGTCCCCCGCGTAGATAACCCAGGGAGATCCCGCCCAGCAGCAAAAGCACCAGGATCCCGGCAACGACCATGAAGGTCGTTTCACTCAGGCGGTCCACGAAGGAACTGCCGGTGGCCTCCGCCGTCGTCGATGCCGGGGAACCGGCGGCCGTCTCCTCCTCGGCCTCGGAGGGGGCCGTATCGGGTTCTTCTTTCTCTCCGGACGGGGCGGGCTCCTCCTCGGTTGGGACGCCCGGCTGGCTTTCGGTTTCCTCCCCTCCCCCGAGTGCCTCGAGGTCCTCCAGGAGTTCCTCGCAGAACTGGTAGCGTTCCTCGACGTCCACCGCGAGCATCTTTTCGAGCAGGGAATGATACGACTCCGGAACCTCGGAATTCACCTCGTGGGCCGGCGTGAAGGTGGAACCCATGAGTTCCTGGCGAATCTCGGACGGCGTTTCGCCGGGGTAGGGTTTCGTGCCGGTCAGCATCTCGTAGAACGTGACACCCAGCGCCCAGATGTCCGACTGTTCATCGGGTTCACCGCTGTCCCACTGTTCCGGGCCCATGTACGTGGCGGCCCCGTACAGTTCATCGGAACGCTCGAGGTCGACCTCTCCCCCGTGGGACGCCGCGAAATCGCCCAGCATGACCCGTTCGTCGGCGTCCAGAAACAGGTCCGCGGGCCGCACGGAAAGGTGCATGATCCATTCCGTGTGAGCATGCTGGAGGGCCTGGGTGGCCTCACGGAGCATCCGCAGCGCCTCGCCGGGCTCGAGGGGACCCGACTCGAGACGATCCGCCACGGTCCCCCCCTCGGCGTACTGCATGATGATGTAAGGACGACCGGAGTCGGACTCGCGCCCGGCGTCGTACACCTGGAGAAGGTTGGGATGTTCGAGGCGTGCCAGGGCCCGGGCCTCCCGGAGGAGATCGTCCACGAGCTCCTCGTTCTCCGACCAGGGCTCTTTAATCACCTTGATCACGACGGGACGATCGGCTTCCCGGTCGTGGGCCCGGTAGACTTCCATCATGCCCTCAGAGGCCAGCTTACCCTCGAACTCGTAACCCTCAATCTCCAGATCCGCCATTGCTTCTCCTCCGGGTTCACCCGAAAACGGGATTGACAATGATGTCGATCAGCGGAGCCAAAGGGGTCGCTCGAACGCCAATCGGCCGTCCTTCCGGTTCCGGGACGGCGTCCGTCATGCGCCCCAAACTCGCGGCATATCGGCGCCGCCGTCGCGAAAGGAAAAAATGGAAGACCGGACCTAACCGTCGGCAACTCGACTTAAACAGCATGTAACGACATCGCCCGATAGGCAAGCCGGTCGGCTCGATAACGGGACTCGTCGGGCTCCCCCTCGCCCACCGGCGGGGGACAGCGGTTCCGGCCCCTTCGCTTATCCAACCGCCCGCCCACGTGAGGTCCCTGGGAGAATTCTAAGGATATTCTAATTCGCGTACATCGCCCGGGCGGGCACGTTCGGTTCGACCCCGCTCCATGACTCAGAGTCATGGAACCGGAACATATGTCCCTCGTCCGGCTCAGGGGCTTCTGGGATGCTAGGGACGTCACGGAGGCCCATGAACACAGCGGCTTCTCGGCAGCCAGCGGGAATCGTGATCCTGCGGGTATCCCCCCGGGATTCACCCCGATCCGAGGCTCGGTTTCACCGGGCGACCAGGAGGTAGATGCGGTTGACTTCCGTTTTGAAGCCCGTCCCGTGTGCGGCTCACAAACGATTCAGCACTCCCGGAACATCCGCTTCAACATCGTGACGTTTCTGATCGAGTACTGCTCCCTGCTGCTGATCCTCATGACCGCCGCCTACGCGCTCTGGGTGAGCCTGAAGACGGACAATCGGTGGGCGGTGCTGCCGGCCGTTTTCCTGTTCATCCTCAGTCTGAACCAGATCTCTCAGCTTTACTACTTTCAGTTTCTGACACGGTACATCGACGTCCAGATCCCTTACTGGACCCAGGCCCCCCAATCGATCACCAACATGCTGGCCGCGACGGTGGTGCTTCTGCTTCTGATTCACCTCCGACGAACTCACGTTAACCGGACCCTGCTGCGGGAAATGCAGCACCGAATCAAAAACAACCTCCAGATGGTTTCCAGCCTGCTGGGTCTGCAGGCCGGGCGAACCGAGGACGAAAACGTCAGACGGGAACTGAAGGTCGCGCGGGATCGGCTGCGATCCATGGCGTTCCTGCACGATCAGTTCGCCGAGGATCGGACCGATCGGGTCCAGTTCAGAACCTACGTGCGGGAACTCATGCGGGGAATCGTTCCCGACGAAACCCCGGCGGTGCGGTGGGAGGTCGAAGTGGAGGCGTGTTCCCTCCCGATGGAAACGGCTCTGATCGGCGGGTTAATCATCAACGAACTGGTGACCAACGCTCTCCAGCACGCCCACCCCGCGGGAGAAGAACCCGGGATTCTGGCCGTCAAAATAACCTTCGCCCGACGAAACGACGGAGAGTACAGGCTGGAAGTGACGGACAACGGAACCGGACTTCCCGAGGACTTCGACCTGCGGACGGACGACTCGTTCGGACTGACCATCGTCCGGGAACTCGTCCGGAAAGAACTGGACGGCACCATCGGAGTTAACCGCTCCGGCGGTACGACCTTTCGGATTGATTTCCCGCAAAATCCACACGACGACTGACGGCAGCACGGAACGAGACCGCCAAAGGAGGCAGGAACCATGTCGGGTACTGACATCCTTATCGTGGAGGACAAAGCCATCACGGCGATGGAAATCCAGCAGAAGCTCGAAAACCTGGACTACGTCATCGCGGGTCGAGTGGACAACGGCGCCGAGGCCATCGAGGTGGCCCTTGAGGAGGACCCCGCCCTCATCCTGATGGACATCCGACTCAAGGGGGACATGAACGGGATTGAGGCGGCCCGGGAGATCAACGAACACCGGGATGTTCCGATCGTGTTCATGACCGCCTACACCGAGGTTGAAACGACGGACCTCGCCAAGGAAACGGGGCCGGCCGGATACATCGCCAAGCCCATTAACGAAGAGGAGCTGTACGCTGTCCTGGAGATCGCCCTGTTCCGCCACCGGTCCCGGGGAGAGAAGGTCCGGGCCGCTGACTAACTCGACCTGCAGTGACCCGGAACGCAGGGTGGCCCATGCATCCCGCGAGCACCTCCTGTTCCTGAGTGACGGGTCGAAAAACGACCGGGCCCTCGAGGAAACCCTGACCGGGGCGGGGTATCGTGTGGAACGGGTGATTTCCGGCGAGAGCCCCGTGCCCCGCTGCCGGGATTCATCCCCGGACCTGATCCTGTTTTCCTCGCCCGCCTGGGATCAGGGGGAACGGAGGGTCATGCTGTCCCGGCTGAAATCGGCGCACGGATGTCCTCTCGTGCGTCTCGGACCTCCCAATCGGGAGCAGTTCTCTTCCCGGGCCATCGTCGAGCCGGACCGGGAACTCACCGAACCCGTTCGGGACCACGAGCTGCTCGGGTCCGTTCGATCCCTCCTTGGTGCCCGTGGATCCTCATGGCGGGCGCTGTTCGAGGACGATCCCGAGCCGGCCGTTCTCGTGAACCGGGAAGGCCGCCTTCTCGAGGCCAACCGACGGGCGACAGCCCGCTGGCAGGATCCCCGGCTGGCGGGCAAGCACCTCCGGGACTTCCTCGATCTCGAATCCCGGCCCTCACCGGAGACGCTGTCCGAGGATCAGCGACACGTGATGCGGGACGGACGCCGCTTCCGGTTCGATTACGTTCCAACGGGTCCGAAAACCGGCATCCTCCTCGGAGAGGACGTCACGCGCGAGGGATCCGTTCGTGAACGGCTGCAGGAATCCCGGGAGGAAAAACGCCGACTTCAGCAGGAAATTCAGGATAGGGTTCGCAACAACCTCCAGATCATCCTGAGCCTGATCAACCTGCAGGCGGACGAGCAGTCCGACCCAAAAGCCGAACGGGAGTTCACGAAGCTCAAGGAACGGGTGCACGCCGTTGCCCTGGTGTACAAACAGCTCTATGGTTCGCGGAACGCCAACCTGCTGGACAGCCAAACCTATTTCCGTCAGCTCGCCCGGGACCTCGTGGGAATCCATCGCTCACCGGCCGACACGACCGCCCTGAGGACGGACCTTGATTCCATCCCGATGGACACCACCACGATCATCGGTTTCGGCCTGATCGTGCGTGAGGGTCTTGGATTGCTCCTGGACACGACCGACGGCGAGCACGACATCACCCTGTCCCTCCGGCGGTCGGAGGAAGAAATCGTTCTCACCCTGGCCGACTCCGGGAACCCTCCTGCGCGCGGGGAGGATTTCCGGAACCGGCTGGGTTTCCGCCTGATGAAAAACATCGCCCGCCAGCAGCTGGAAGGGACCATCGACGTTCGAGCAACGAAGGGGAGACTCACGTTCGGGGTTCGCTGCCCGTGGACCCGGGCGGGATCCTCATCCGGGGGCAACTGATGTCAGCGGCCCCTCGAGTCCCCGAACGAGCTCTTCGTCGGATCCGTCCACAAGCGGGGGAGCCCCCCCGACTCTTCGTCGATCATGTGGGCAATGGCCTGCGATCAGGTAAAATAAGTGGCTGGTTTACACACCACTAGTAGGATGGTTATTTGAAGGCGCCCAACGGGGTAATCTACCGGAGCCCGTCCGCGTTAACCGGGGGGGCACCGGACGCCATATTCCGGATCAATACCATGATCAAAACGTTCCGAGAAAACTTGAAGTATTACCGGACCGAGAAGGATCTGTCCCAGGAATCCCTTTCCCGCCAGTGCCACTACGACAAAACCTACGTGGGCAAAATCGAACGGGGGGACACCAACCCGTCCGTCGAGGCCATCCTCCGAATCGCCGACGCGCTCGACATCTCCGTCACCAAACTATTCCAGGGAGAGGTTCCCACCACCCCGGAAGACTTCAAGCAGGAACTGCAGACCCCCCCGGACAGGGTGGGAAAGCTCTTCATTGACGTCTTCCTGACCAGCCCTTCCATCTGTTTTTTGACCAACCACGACGGGGAAATCCTTCACCTGAACCGCACGGCCGAAAAATTCCTCAAGGCCGACGCCAACGACATCATCGGCCGTTCCATCAGTGAGCTCAGCGTCTGGAGCCAGGCGAACGTCGATCCGTCGGTCCTCCGGGAGCTCCTCGAGCTTGGAACGATGAAAAAAACGGCCACGAGGCGAAGCACGATGCGCTACAAGGGTTCGGAACGGGATCTTCAGTTCCAGGTGTCCTTCGCCGGGGTGCCGGACGGGACCGAGGAGTTCGTGATCTTTCAGGTGTTTTTCGTCGAGGAAACCCAAAACCGAACGGTCATGGGCGATCACTTCGACCAGATGCGGGGCGTCTGACGGTTCCCCGTCAAGGGGTGAGAATAATCAGGCCTGCCCGTCCCCCAGCACCATCGTAAGGGTGGCGTTAAGGTCCGCCATGGTGACCGGTTTGACCAGAAACCCCGCGGGCTCCGTGTCACGAGCGCGCTCGAGGGTTTCCTCGTCGGAAAGGGCCGTCAGGTAAACCACGGGTACCCTGAAACGCTCGTTGATCTGCCGGGTGGCCTCAATGCCATCCTGTTCCCCCGGCAGCCGAATATCCATGATCACCAGGTCCGCAGGGTCGTCCTCCAGTACCTCCAGGGCGGATTCAGCCGTGTCCACCAGATCCCTGACCCGATATCCAGCCTCCTGCACCATTTCCTGAAGGTCCATCGCCGTGATCTGCTCGTCCTCGACCAGCAGAACCTCCGCCTGAGCCATCGTGAAAACTCCTTTCCTGCGAAATCCTTCGGAACAGAACCTCCGGCGCTCCGGGGTACCAGGCAGGATTCCTCGCCCGGACCGGAATCAACTCGATCCGGGGGGACGGGACGGGAATCCCCGGACCATTTCCTGACGCCAGCGTTCGCGGCCCGCCGCGATGGCGATCCCTCCCTCCCCCTTCGGGCTCACCCGTGGGAGATGGGCGTCGACTGCTCGTAATCCACCGCTATGAGAATCACCCGGAACCGGCCGAACTTCAAGCCGTTTCGCGGTCACCGGATTTTGGCGTCGTCGGAGAAGCAAAAAAAGGATGGCATCCTCGGGGTCCATTCCCCACGGAAATATTGTCGGGATGACCGGACTCTCAATCATGATCCCCCGCGCACTGACTCCCCGCCGAACGGTGTTCACTCACCCCCTTAACGATCCCTCCCGTTCCATCCGCCGCCGGTTTCAGGTGTGCCCTGTCCAGGTCGAGGGGGACTTTCGTATACTTCAGAGGGTCAAAAGGCCGCATCCTACGGGAAAGCGTGATTGTTCATGCCGCTGAAAGCCCACGACGCTCTCGCCCTTCTGAACAACCTCGATCAACCGGTCTTCGTGGTGAACGGTGAAGGAACCATTCAGGCCGTCAACGGCGCCTTCGAGTTCGCCACCGGCCACTCGGCCGAGGAGGCGGAGGGCATGCCCGCCCGGGACCTCGAAGCCGACGGGTCCCCCGCCCCGAGCTGGCAGCACCGCCTTCAGCGTCTGAACCCCGGGGAGACCTGGGAGGGGCTCGTGCTCCACCGGTACGGGGAGAAGGAACCGAACCTGGTCCGTCAGACGGTGACCCCCATCCAGGACGAGGATGAACCCATCGAGCGTTACGCGGTGCTGAACCTGGACCTGGACCAGCTCTCGGACGAAAGTCAGGAGTTTCAGCGCGGCTCCCTTCGGGACGACCTGACGGACCTCCCCAGCACCACCATCGTCCACGACCGCATCCAGCAGGGGCTGGATCAACTCGAACGGGACCCGGACAAGGCCTTCACTCTGCTGTTTATCGACCTGGACGAGTTCGAACGGATCACCGAGAACCTCGGCGAATCGATCGGGGAGCGCATCATCCAGACGGTGGCCCGAAGGCTGGATCAAAACGTTCGCCCCGGCGACACCACCGCCCGCAGCACGGCCACCTGGCTTGGCATTGACGAGTTCGTCATTCTGCTGGAGGAAATCCAGGAACCCAGCGCGGCCGAAACCATCGTCAAACGGCTCATGGTGGGCATACGGGAACCCCTCAAAGTACGGGGGCACGAGCTTCAACTGGACGCCACGGCCGGGATTGTCCTTGGCTCGTCGGAGTACGAGGACCCCGAAACCATGATTCGGGACGCCCGGACAGCAATGAGTCAGGCCCGGGAGGATGGCCGGGACTTCTCGTTTTTCACGGCCTCCATGCCGGAAGCCGTGCGGCGGCGGTTCGAAATGGAATCCGAGATCCGGGACGGTCTACAGTCGGATCAGTTCGTTCTGTACTATCAGCCGATCGTGACCCTCGAATCGGACGGCATCGAGGGTTTCGAGGCGTTCATCCGCTGGGAACACCCTCAGAGGGGACTGCTCGAGCCCGCCGAATTTCTTCCGGTCGCGGAGAGCTGTGGTCTCATCGTGCCGATCGGCCGCTGGGTCCTCGACGAAGCCCTCGGCCAGCTGCGAAGCTGGCGGGACCAGGACCGGGTGGACGAAAACTCGGTCATGCACGTGAATCACGACCCGTCCGAGCTGACCGAGAGCGATTTTTCGGAGGCCGTTCAGACGATACTTGCGGAACATGATCTGTCCCCCGAGTCCCTCCACCTGGAAATTGCCGAAATCACCGGGCCAAACAACATGGAACGGCTGGATCACCGCGTGCCCAACCTGTCCGAGCTCGGGTTGAGGCTGGGCGTGGACGATTTCGGCAGCGGGACCTCCGCGGTCGAAAAACTCTCCCAGCTCTCCCAGTGGCCGATCCACTACATGAAAATCGCTCGAGAACTGATCCACGAGATGACTGAGGATGATCGACAGCGGGACCTCGTGCGCAGCATCGTCGACTTCGCCCGGCGCAACGAGTTCCACCTCGTCGCCAAAGGGGTGGAGCACGAGGAGGAACACCGTCTTCTGAAGGAATGGGACTGCCCCGCCGCCCAGGGTTACTACTACGCACGGCCCATGCCCGCGGACGACGTCGAAGACGAACTCGAGGACGACCAGCCGGACGACGGGGAGAGCCAGTGGGGAAAATGGGGGACGATCTGACGGACCCGGCCGCGGCCTGACGCTCACCCCAGCCCCCAGCCGGCACCGTTCCCCACATCGCCCCCTCTACCACCCCTGCCGTAAAACCCTCCCTTACCCTCCCTCCGAGCCGCTCGTACGCCCTTTCGGGCGGACCGTGATTGCCCCCGTTCCGATCCGGGAACGACCCCTCGGAGTCTCAGGCAGGATGTCCTTCATCCCCTCGTTCCGCTCCGCCGCAGGCTTTGCTCCCCGGCGAGGAACGGCGGAACCCCTGCGTCATGAAACTGACTCCTGATGGCCTGAAAGTATCTTTTTAGTGGGAAATCCTCGGGCATGAAACGGTAGGAACGTGGTAACCGTTTCAGCGGAACCGGCCCGAGCCCCACCGCCGCACACCGGGACGCGGCCAACCAGGAGACGACAGAATCGTGGGCTTTTTTCAGGTGAAACCCGTTCGACAACACTCGCTGCATGCCGGGGAAACGTTCCGTGCGGGTGAATGGATCCGCCGGTACCGACACCTTCTTATCGTCTCCTGGCGGTGACCATCGGGCTTTCGTTCCCAATCGAGTCCGCCGCCCTTGCGCCGAACGATTTTTTCGCCGTGAAAGTCGTCAACCCCAGAACCGGCCAGAGAATCCCGATGGTCAAACTCCAGACCAACAACGACATCAGCTATTACACGGACAGTGCCGGTCTCGCCGCCATCGACGAACCGGGAATCATGGGGAAAAGGGTTCGGCTGTCGCTGGAATCACACGTCTTCACCTCCTCCGGGCCCGGATGGGAGGACGAAGTGAAGCTGACACTCACGCCCGGTAAGTCCCGCACGATTGAAATGACCCCCCACAACGTGGCCGATCGATTGTATCGACAGAACGGTTCGGCATGTACCGGTACAGCCACCTGCTGGGCGCATAGACTCCCATCGGCAACCCACTTAGGAACAACGGCGAAGTGATGGGTCAGGATTCGGTCAATAACGCCGTCTTCCGCGGGGAACTCTACTGGTTCTGGGACGATACGCACCACCGGGGAAACAACCGACTCAGCCGCAGCACGGGGGCCAAGTCCACCCTGCCCTCGAAGGGAGGCCTCGACCCCCAGCAGGGAGTCAACCTGGATCACCACGTCGGGCGTGAGGGGCACGTGACGACATTCCCGACGAACCACCGGATCGTCCTCGATTCGATGAGACCCTTCAGGATCCGAAGCGAAGGCAGGGAATGGTTTTACTTCCCCTGCCCCGTGCCCGTGGTCGGGGTGCCCGCCACCCCGGAGGCGATCCAGGACGCCTCGCGCTACGAAACCTTCACGCCGGTACGGGAGGGCGCCACGTGGGACGGAAAACACACGGATCGAGCGGACGGCAACCGATGGGCCTGGAAAAACGAAACGCCCACCGTGGACCACCCCCGCGAGCGTCAACTGATGCGAAATTTCTGGTTTCCCCGCCGAGCGGGCATCCACCACCTCGTCGACTTCCAGACCGGGGAGGCGATCGTGGCCCGGGACTCCGTGCGGGGGCCACGCGCCCCGTAACGCAAACATGACTGCGAATCATGATGCCCGATTAAATCTCCGTAGTGGTCCGTACATACGGGAGGTATTGTCAGGACAGCGATCAAACGACAGACGGTCTGATCTTGTTCGTGTGACGTGGAGCTGATTGTCTTGAGGGACAAACCGGCCGATCAGGACGGTTCAAACCACGACCCCGGGTCCCACGACGGGTGGACCGCCCGGACGGAGCCTCCTCCCCTGTTCCACGGGCGGACGATCGCTCCCGATTCCGGAGCCACCGGCGAGGCGCCCGGGTCCATCGAATCCCGGCGGGGTTCCATTCTCATCGCCGCGGCCCTCGGGCTGGTCCTGCTGCTTATGTTCGGGGTCATGGCCGTGGACGTCAGCCGCTACTTCCAGATGAAGTCTCAGGTTCAGAAAATCGCGGACGGCACCGCCCTGGCCGTGGGACTCGAAATGGATCGAGTTCGCCGTCCCGAGACGATTCCCCGTGAAAGGATGGTGGCCGAGGCGGTCCGCTCGATTCAAACCGCCCGGGGGTTCAGTGCCGACGTACACGAGATCAGCGCCAACCTCTCGACCGGGGACGTGCAGTTCGTTCAGATGCCCCCCGATCCTCCCGACCAACCCGACACCTTCTACCGGGTGGGCGTCAACATCAAGCACGCCTTCGACCCCCTCCTGGTCCCCCGCGGGATCCTCGGCGACGGATGGGTCGCCCTCCAGGCTCAGGCCGTGGCGGAGCTTCGGCCGGTCTTCTCCAAACACAACCTGTACGACGCCGTCAGGCCGGGTGATCCTCGGCCCGAGCTGCAGTACGCCCTTTACGCCGGGCACAACATTAAAACCGAAGGGGTGGAGTGCTTCCGGGTGGAGGGAGACCTGCACAGCAACGCCGGGGCGATCCTGCTGGAGAACATCGACGGCGTACGCTCGGACGGGGTGAGCGTGGACTGCGACGGCGCACAGGGCCTGGACCTCACGGGCCAGCTCGAGGCGGGGGACCCGGACAACGTGGGCGCGTCCTGCGACGACCCCGGATGCGTGCGAATGTCCGACAACACCGGCCGAATCGAGGGGGACATCCTCTGGGCCCGCGACTTCACCGCTTCAGGAAACAGCATCGACCATACGGGCACCAACGAACAGGCGACCGTGGATCAGGTGGACATGAGCTCCCCCCCGGCCCCGGGCGAGCCGGGGGCCGGTTACCCGAGCCCGGTCTGCGTGCGCCAGGACACCTACACGATCTCCGACCTGAGCACGGAAACCACCCCGGACGGCGATCCCTGCGGCACGATCTACGTCGAGGGAGGGAGCCTGACCGTCTCGGACCCCACCATCGACCGAGATTACACCTTCGTGGCGGATCAGCACGTCCTGTTTCAGGACACCAGCGACATGACCGAATCGGACCTCTTCGTGTTCTCCCGCGAGAGTTACGTCAAGTTCGAGAACGTGACCGATGCCGCCATCAACGCAACGATCTACGCGCCCGACCCCGACAACGGCTATTTCAAGTGGGAGGGTGATCTCTCGGAGGTCAACCGCGCCACGCTTCGGGGGGGGATCGTCACCCGGAAGCGGGCCCGGATCGAAAAACTGGATCACTTCACGCTGCTGTATCGCGACCACACCGACCGGCTGCCGAAATCCCTCCGGAATCGCGTGAAGCCGAACGAAATCGCCGATTACTGGCAGGTGCACCTGATTCATTGAGGAAGGCCCGGGAAAGCACCGACGTACGACTGACCTGAAACGAAAGGATGATCAGGATGGATTCTTCGAGCGAGTACTTCAGGCGAAACCTCCTTCGACTGCGCACGAAGTCAAGCAACGGCGACGACGGCCTGACCCAGTCCGAACTGGCGAGCGAGGCCGGCGTCCACCGCAACTACGTGGGGATGCTGGAACGGGGCGAGCGGCGGCCGTCCCTCGAGATGGTGGACGTCCTGGCCCGGGTGCTGGAGGTTCAACCCCACAAGCTGCTGATGCCCCCGGATGAACGGGGCTGACCCGGCGACTGGAACGGTCGTCCGGGGCTTCGAACGGGGAAACCTTCCCGACCGGGCCTTCATGCCGGGACGGGGCAGCGCTCGGGTCTCCCCGGGTCATCGCTCCGTCGGACCGCCGTCAG
>CAZEBV010000025.1:0-18231 GCA_964510695.1 uncultured bacterium | reverse complement strand
CAGCTCGACGACCGTCAGCCCGTCGAGGATCCCCTGCAGGCGATCCATCAGGCTATTAAGGGCGCGGTCGGGCGTCTCCCGGGCATCAGGGTCCTCGTCCGCCATCTCGGTCTCCCCGTTCATCGAGTTTGCGGCACGGCGACCGTACGGCACCCAGCCGCCGGGGGGCGCCGCCGGAGGCTACCATGGTAGACGCTGAATTCGTTCGGCCAAGGGGGTTCGAGCTTCCGTGAGGGACCTCGGAGCCGTCGAGGCGAAGATGGTCTTTACCCGATGGCTTTTTTTGCGCTGCCTGGCGGTCGTGGCCCTGGCGGCCTTTTTGTCCCTTTACCTGCAGCTTCCCGGCCTGATGGGCTCGGAGGGACTTTTCCCCGCGACCTCGATGCTGGATTCGGCCGCCGGGCCCTCCCTTTGGACGTTCTATCGGGTGCCGACGCTGGCCTGGTGGGTCGGGACCGACGCCGGTCTGGTGGGGATGTGCCTGGCCGGCGCCGGGCTTAGCCTGCTGCTTTTCCTCCGGGTGGCCCCCCGGCCCGTCCTGCTCGGAACCTGGGGGCTTCACCTTTCGCTGATCGTGGTCGGGGGCCCGTTTTTCCACTACCAGTGGGACCTTCTCCTCTCGGAGACGCTCTTTATGAGCGTCTTCGTGGCCCCGTCCGGCTGGCTGCCGGGGCGTGAGGCGAGCGCCCCGACCCGGCTGTCGATCGTCGGGCTGCGTTTTTTGCTCGTCAAGTTCATGATCCTGGCCGGGGCCGCCAAACTCCTGAGCGGCGACGAAGCCTGGTGGGAGCTGGCGGCCCTCGAGCACCACTTCGAGACTCAGCCTCTGCCGAACCCGCTGGCCTGGTACGTCGACGGGCTGCCGCCGACGCTCCTCGGGGGCGTGACGCTGGCGGTCCTGGTGATCGAGCTTGTCGTGCCGCTTTTGGTCTTCGGACCCCGCCGGATGCGCATCCTCGCGTTTTACCCGCTGGTCGGGCTCCAGGGGGCCATTTTGCTGACGGGCAACTACGGGGCGCTGAACCTGCTGAGCGCGTGTCTCTGTCTGATGCTGCTGGACGACGAGCATCTGCGGGCGGTGCGGCTGTCGGTTCCGCTGGGGCTTTACCCTCGAGCCGGGCCGGGGGAGCGGCGGTGGGTCCGGGTCGGGTTGAACGGCCTGCTCGCAGCGGTGCTGATCGTGAACCTCGGGGTGGTCGGTCACGGGCTGCTTCGGCCCGTGATGCCGGGGTGGGTCGGCGGCCTGCGTCGGGCGGTGGCCCCCTGGCGGACCGTGAACGTCTACGGGCTGTTCGGCAGGATGACCACCGTTCGCCGGGAGGTGATCCTGCAGGGCAGCCGGGACGGGCGGCACTGGGAAAGTTACTCGTTCGAATACAAACCGGGCGACCCCGGCCGACGTCCCCCCTGGGTGGTGGGCCACATGCCCCGGCTTGACTGGCAGATGTGGTTTCTCGCCCTGCGTTCCCCCGAACGGCCCCGTCCCCGATGGTTCCGGCGGCTGCTGGTCTCCCTGCTGGAGAACCGCCGGCCGGTGCGGGCGCTGCTGGGGCGCAGCCCGTTCGGAGATCGTCCGCCCCGTTACCTGCGGGCGGTGAGCTATCGGTACCGGTTCTCGGAGGGTGGGGATCGCTGGTGGATTCGGGATCGACGACGGGTTTTCGTGCCCCCCGTGACGCTCCGGGACGGGCGGCTTCGTCCGGCCCGGTTCCCGGGCGTGTCGGCCGGCGGCGATTAATCGCCGCCGGTCCCGGTCAGTCCAGTTCGGGCAGGCCCCGTTCCAGGATGACGTCGGCGATGTTGTTTTTCATCAGCTCGTCCGTCCCGGCCGCGATGCGCCGCCCCCGCTGGAGCCGATACAGGTACTCCAGGGGGTGCTCCTTCTGGTACCCGGCCGACCCGAAGACCTGGAGGCTCTCACTGATGACCGTCTCGGCCATTTCCCCGGCGTAGAGTTTGGCGAGGCTGGCCTCCAGCCGATCCGGGGTGCCGCCGTGTTCCGGGGCCCCCGCGGCGGCCCGGTAGGCGAGCGAACGGGAGGCTTCGAGTTTTTTGGTCATGTCCGCGAGCTTCCAGCGCATGCCCTGGAACGCCTTCAGGGGCCGGTCGAACTGTTCGCGCTCCCCGGCGTAGTCCAGCGCGTGGTCCAGGGCGCATCGGGCGAGGGTGTTGGTGAAGGCGGCGCTGCCAAGCCGCTCCCAGTTCAGGGCGCGAAGCTGCTGCTTGAGGGCCTCCTTGCCGCGCACGAGCACGTTCTCGGGCGGAACCGGGACGTCCTCCATGAAGAAATGGGTCTGGGTGTGCCCGGCCATGTTGCGGTACTCTTCCACGATGTCCACGCCCGGCGCGTCGAAGTCCATGATGACGGTCCCAAGCTGGTCGTCGGGGAAGCGTGCCCAGACCACCGCGGCGTCGGCCTCCGGGACCACGCTCACCCAGATCTTCTCGCCGTGGAGTCGGAACCCTCCGTCCTCCTCCGTGACGTGGGTGTTCATCGCGCCCGCGTCCGAGCCCGCGTGGGGTTCGCTGATGGCGATGGCCACGACGGATTCGCCCTCGCAGACGGGGGGGAGGTACCGGCGGCGGGCTTTTTCCGTGCCGAACATCTCAATGGCCCTCGGGGCGACCAGCGTCAGCATGTAGAGGGCGTAGGCGGTGTCCGGACACACGGTGCCCACGGCCTCCAGGACCAGCAGGGCCTCGACGTCGGACATCCCTCCGCCCCCGTACTCCTCCGGCAGGTTGACCCCCAGAAAGCCCTGCTTCCCAAGCAGGCGCATGTTCTCCCAGGGGTAGTCGCCGTCCCAGGTGAACGCACGGTCCGTGAACTCCCGTTCGGCGAGCTGCTGGACCGTGCGGACCAGCATGGTCTGCTCCTCGTTCAGGTCCATCATGGCGGGGTGGGCCTCCTCGGCGGTACGTTCACGGGTTCGGGGATCCGTCGTCGCGGTCGTAGTCGGGTTCCCGGTTTTCGCGGAACGCCTCGACGGCTTCGTGATGCTCGGGGTCCTGTACGCAGGCCCACTGCGCGTCGATGGCCCGTCGGCAGTAATCCTCGAAGGAGGCCGTCGGGTCCACGAGCTGCTTGGTGAGCCGCACGGCCCGGGCGGGCAGATCCCGGATTCGACCGGCCAGTTCGCGGGCCCGCCCGAGCGGCTCGGGGTCCACGTCGGCGGCCAGGCCGACCTCCCGGGCTTCCTCGGCCGGGATGTCCCGGCCCGTGAGCAAATACTCCCGCGCCCGGGATTCCCCCACCAGCCGGGGCAGGAGCCAGGCCCCGCCGTCCCCCGGAATCAGGCCGACCCGGACGAATCCTTCCCGCAGCACGGCCTGAGGGTCCATGATTCGAAGGTCGCACGCCAGGGCCAGGTCGCACCCGGCGCCGATGGCCGGCCCGTTCACGGCGGCCAGGGTGGGAAGCGGTCCCGTGCGAAGCTGGCGGACCGCGTTCTGGACCTTGCCCAGGAACGCCGCGTAATCTTCCTTCTGGAGGGTCTCCCAGTCGGGCATCTCGTTGACGTCCGCCCCGGAGCAGAACCCCGCCCCGGCGCCGGTCAGCACCACGGCGTAGACGGACCCGTCCTCCATCAGGCGCCGCAGGGTGGCGTTGAGGGCTTCCATCATCGGTTCGTGGAAGGCGTTGTAGACGTCCGGCCGGTGGAGGGTCACGATGCCGATGCCCTCCTCCACCGAGGACTCGACGGTCCGGTCCATGGGGGCAACCTCCGGTTCAACGGGGATGACGGCGTCCCGGTCGAGCGGGGGAAATCTATCCCACGCCGGGGGGACTGTCCAGGGCGCCGACGTTGATCGTCGTCGGTCGACAGGGTCAGGAGCCTATGAAACAATGCTCCGACGTGAAATCATCCCGCCGGGAGGCGTCGCGCATGGACGACCGAACCGGGGCCGACCTGATGGTCGAGGCCCTGCAGGAATACGGGGTTACGCACGTCTTCGGGAACCCCGGTACCAGCGAACTCCCGGTCGTCGAGAGCATCGGCCGAAGCGAACTGGAATACGTCCTCGGGCTGCACGAGGACGTGGCCGTGGGCATGGCGGGCGGGTATGCTTCCACGCGCCGTTACCACGCCGCCGGGGACGACCCGGTGTGTCCCCTGGGCGTGGTGAACCTCCACATCGGCCCGGGGACGGCCCACGGGCTGGGCAACCTCTACAACGCGAGCGTGGCGGGTGCCCCGCTTCTGGTGACCGCCGGGACCTTCGGCCTGAACTTCGAGCACCAGGAACCCATTCTTCAGGGGGACCTGGTGGAGATGACCCGGCAGTTCACCAAGTGGAGCCACAAGCTTCAGGACCTTTCGGCGCTGCCGACGGTGCTTCGCCGGGCGGTGCGAACGGCCCTCACGCCGCCCACGGGGCCGGTCTTCCTCGCCCTTCCCATGGACCTGATGATGGAATCCACCGGCGCTTCGCCCGAACGGCTGGGCGGGATCCCCTCGGCCGGCCGCGGGGACCCCGAACAGCTGGAGCGGGCCGCCGAGCTTCTGGCCGAGCCCGGGGACGTGGTGATGGTCGTCGGGGACGGGGTGGCTCGATCCGGACGCGGGGCCGTGGACGCGGCCGTGCGCCTGGCGGAGGCCGTGGGGGCCCGGGTCCACGGGGAAATTTTGATCTGCGAGGTGGACTTCCCGACCGATCATCCTCAGTGGGTCTCGCAGATTCCCCCCGACGAAGGCACCGCGGCCACCCTGCTGGACGTCGACACCGTGCTGTTCGCGGGCTGTTCCACCAACACCTCCCTCACTCAGCATACCCAGCCGATCGTGGCGGACGATACCCGGTGCATCCACCTGGCGGACGACGTCTGGGAGCTGGGCAAAAACCAGGTGGCCGACGCGGCCGTGCTCGGGGATCCGGGCCTGCTGATGGAGGATCTGGCCGGCCGCGTCGAGGATCGCCTCCCCGACCAGCGCCGGCGGGATCGGCTGGACCGGGTGGCCGACATGAAAGGAGACATTCGCACCATGATGGAGGCCATGTTCGAACCCGGCGAGGGTCCGGGCATGTCGAAGGCCGCCGTGGCGGATGCCCTCGAGGCGGTGGTTCCGGACGCCTACCTGATCGACGAGGGCATTACCAGCAAGGTCTACATTCAGGAAAGCTGGGACCTCAAGCCCGAGCAGTACCTCTCCAACAAGGGAGGCGGTCTGGGGTACGGTCTCCCGGCGTCCCTCGGGGCCGCCCTGGCCGAACGGCAGCGCGGCTCGGGTCGGACGGTGGTGGGGTACGTCGGGGACGGCTCCTACCTTTACTACCCGAACACCCTCTACAGTGCCGTTCGGTACGGTCTGGACGTCACGGTGCTGGTTCCCGACAACCGGAACTACCGCATCCTGAAGGACAACACCCTGGAGATTATGGGCGGCTCCGAGTCGGACTACACCTTCCCGGGCATGGACATGGATCCCCCGGTGGACATTCCGGCCAGCGCCCGAAGTTACGGGGCTCAAGCTCGTCGGGTCGAGGATCCCGAGGCACTGCGTGAGACGCTCCGTGAGGCCGTGAACGCCGAGGGTCCCTTCGTGGTGGACGCCCTGGTCCACGACTGAGGCGCCCCCCGCGTGTTACAATGGATTCCGCAAGGGTGCAGGAACGACGACTTCCCGGTCCGTTCATGAGGTGACCCGCCGTGGCCCCCGCCGACGTACAGCAGACGATCCTCTCCGAAAGCCGCGACGAAATCCTCCAGCGCCACCGCACCACCCGTGACGAGGTGCTCTCCGAGTCCGACTCTCAGCTTTACATCGGAGGGGAGTGGGTCCAGGGTGCCTCCGGTGAGACCTTCGAGACCCGCGACCCGACCACCCAGGAGGTGGTGGGGACCGCCCAGGCCGGCAACGCGGAGGACGTCGACCGGGCGGTCGAGGCCGCCCGGGAGGCCTACCGGTCCAGCTTCAGCGGGGCGGCTCCCTCGGACCGCCAGTCCCTGCTGAACGACCTGGCCGACTGCCTGGAAGCCAACATGGACCCGCTGGCGAAGCTCGTGACGCTGGAGAACGGCAAGCCGATCAACGAGGCTCGTTTCGGCGTGCTGGGTGCGGCGGATCACCTGCGCTATTTCGCCGGGCTCGCCCGCAACGTGACCGGGGAGACCCTTCAGTCGGGGCCGTCCAACCACGTCGAGGTCGTACGGGAACCCTACGGGGTCGTGGGTCAGATCATCCCGTGGAACTTCCCGATCCTGATGGCCGCCTGGAAGTTGGGGCCGGCGCTGGCGGCCGGGAACTGCATCGTGCTCAAACCCGCCGAACAGACCCCTCTTTCGATCCTGGAGTTCGTCCGCCGCGCGGAGGACGTGCTGCCCGACGGGGTCCTCAACGTGGTCACGGGTTTCGGCGCCGACGCCGGGGCCCCGATATCCCGCCACCCCGGGATCCGGAAGGTGGCCTTCACCGGGTCCGTCGAGACGGGTCGCAAGGTGATGAACGGCGCCGCCGAGAACATCACCGACATCACCCTGGAGCTGGGCGGCAAAAGCCCCGTGGTGGTTTACCCCGACGCCGACCTGGGCACCGCCGTGCAGACGGTCATCATGGCCATTTTTATGAACACCGGGGAGAACTGCACCGCCGGCTCGCGGCTGTTTCTTCACGAGGCGATCCGGGAGGAGTTCCTGGAGGCCTTCGCGGAGGCCGCCTCCGGGATGACGGTCGGGGATCCCCTCCTCGAGGAGACGCAGATCGGGCCGAAGGTCACCGAGGCCCAGCTGGATCGAACCCTCGAGTACCTCGAGTACGCGGAGGAATCCGGCGGGGAGTTCGTCCTGGGGGGGCACCGGCTGGACGACGGGGGTCTCTCGGAGGGCAACTTCGTGCTTCCGACGGTGATAACCGGCCTCGACAACCGGAACCGCTGCGCCCAGGAGGAAATTTTCGGCCCCGTGGAAGTCGTGATGGAGTGGTCCGACTACGACGAGATGATCCGTGAGGCCAACGACGTGGACTACGGGCTCGCGGCCGGGGTCATCACCGAGGACCTCGATCAGGCCCACCGCACCGCTCGGGACCTCGAGGCGGGCACCGTCTGGGTCAACACCTATAACGAGATTCCCGCCGGCCAGCCCTTCGGCGGGTACAAACAGTCCGGGATCGGCCGGGAGTGCTCCGAGGAGACCCTGTATCATTACACGCGCACGAAAACCATTCACGTCGGGAACATCGACTGAATGGACGCGTTCGATCCGACGGCCGGTTCGGACGACATCGCCGCCGCGCTGCCCCGCTGGACGGGGGAACCCGTCGACAACCTCACCGTGGATCCCGGAGGAACGCCCCGGCTCGTTCGGGGCGGCTGCCACGAGCGGCTGCATGCCCGCGTGGTCGGTGAGGCGGATCCTCTCGAAATCCTCCCGGAGGCGCCGGTGGAACTGTTTCGGGGGACCAAGGTCGACCTGGCGCTGGTGGGGTGGGCTCAGATCCACGCCGACGGGATGACGGATCGGGTGCACGTGGACGCCCCGGACGGATTTGAGGAAGGATCTATTGTACGCCGGTTCGCGCGCGTGCATGAGGCCGGAGCCCTGCGCCTCACGTTCTACCCGTCGATGGACACCCGGCGGGCCGCCCCGCCCGCCCGGCTTCGGCTGGACCGATCCGGCCCCCGCGTGCCCGTGCGAGTCGCGGCGAAGGCAACGTGAAGCGACAGCCCGCATCCCATACTGGGAGGTTGAACGCATTATGAAGGCAGCACGGTTTCAGGGGGTTAACGAGCCCCTCGCGGTCGAGGACGTCGACGTCCCGGACGTCGGGGAGGACGAAGCGCTGGTCCGCCTGGAAGCCTGCGGCGTGTGCCGCAGCGACTGGCACGTCTGGCAGGGGGACTGGGGCTGGCTCGGCATGGGCGCCGAGACCGGCCAGATCCTGGGACACGAACCGGCCGGCGTGGTCGAGGAGGTCGGGTCGAAGGTCGAACGGTACGAGACGGGGGATCGCGTGGCGATTCCGTTCCACCTCGCCGACGGCACCTGCGGCGAGTGTCGGGACGGGAACACCAACACCTGCGAGAACGGTCAGGTTCTGGGGTTAATGCCCGGGCTGAACGGGGCCTGGGCCGAGTACGTCCGGATTCCCACTGCCGACACCAACCTCGTGGAGCTCCCCGAGGGCGTGGCGATGGAGGACATGGCCGGCCTGGGATGCCGCTTCATGACGGCCTTTCACGGGGTGGTCCACCGGGGCGAGGTGCAGCCCGGGGACTGGGTGGCGGTCCACGGCTGCGGCGGGGTGGGGCTCTCCGCGGTTCAGATTGCCTCCTCGGTGGGGGCCAACGTGATCGGGGTCGACATCAAGCCCGACAAACTCGAGGAGGCGCGCGAACAGGGCGCCGTGGAGACCATCGACGCCACCGAGCACTCGGTGGCCGATCGCGTCCACGAGATCACCGGGGGCGGGGCGGACGTGTCCCTGGAGGCGCTGGGCGCCTCGGAGACCATCATGAACAGCATCATGTCCCTGCGGCGGCACGGCCGCCACGTTCAGATCGGCCTGACGACCCAGGAGGAAGAGGGGATGGTCATGGTTCCCTCGGACCTCATGGTGTCCGCGGAGATCGACTTCCGCGGGTCCGTGGGCATGCAGGGGAACCGCTACCCCGAGATTTTTCAGATGGTCAGCACCGGGAAGATCGACCCCGGGGCGATGGTCTCCGACACCATCTCGCTCAACGACGTGACCGACACCCTCGAGGGGTTCACCGACTACCAGACGGCCGGCATCTCCGTCATCAACCAGTTCTGACGGAGCGGGCTCGTTTCAGTCGATGCCGCGCAGGTGGGCGTAATCGTTCACGCTCACGATGACCCGACGGTCCCCGTGGGTGCGTACCGTGGAGATCCCCGTGTGCGCCGGCAGCACCCAGAAGTCCGAATCGAGGTCCAGGCACCGACTTAAGTAGGCGTTGATGACGCCGGTGTGGGTGGCGGCGACGACCGTCTCCCCGGGGTGTTCGTCCACCAGTTCGTTCAGCGTGCGTCCGACCCGCTCCCGGAAGGCCGATCGATCCTCCGCGTAGGGAAGGTCGTCCCAGCGGAACCCCGTGATTCCGTCCGTCGGGTCCGGCCCGTCCGAGGGATCCAGCTCGTCCGCCTCCAGCGCCTCGAGGGCCGCCTCCCGGTCGAACTCGACCTCCCGCAGCCCCGGGACCTCCCGCACGGACAGGTTCAGCGCCCGGCCGATTTGTTCCCCGGTCTGCCGGGCCCGCTTCAGGGGGCTGGCGTAGACGGCGTGGACGGTCCGCTCGCCGATTCGCCGGGCCACGGTTCTCGCCTGTTCGACGCCCCGGTCCGTGAGCGGCGGGTCCGTGCGGGCGGCCGCCTCGGGGTCCCCCGGCGATCGGGCCTCCCCGTGGCGCACCAGCACCAGGTAGCCGCAGTCCGGTTCCTCCAGCAGCACCAGTTCCGACAGGAGGTCGGGCACGCTGAGGGTCATTGATCGTCGCCGCCGTCCGCAAGGTGGGACACGTCGTTCAGTCGGCCGAGGAAACAGCGCTCCCCGTCGAGGTACAGTTCGGTCACCGACGCCGGATGGGGTCGGAAGAAGAAACTCCGGCGGGCCCCGAGCCGATCGGCCAGCAGGGCGTTCAGGGGCATCATGTGGGTGATGACGGCCACCCGCTGTCCCGCGTGTCGACCCAGGATTCGGTCCGCGGCCTCACGAACCCGTCCGCGAAGGGCCTCGTCGGATTCGAAGCCCGCCAGCTCGTCCCATCGGCCCGTGCGGGCGAAGCGATCGGGTCGGGCCTCCCCGTCCGGGGGAGCATGGCCGATCTCCCGGACGGCCTCGAGCGTCCGCGGGGATCGGTCCAGGCGATCCCCGAGGATTCGGGCGGTTTCGAGGGTTCGGTTCAGGGGGGAGGCGTACAGCCCGTCCAGCCCGTCGCTGCTCAGCCGGACCGCCAGCCGACGGGCCTGTTCGCGTCCCCGCTCGGAGAGGGAGGGATCGCCCTGGAAATCGGACCCCGAGCCGCGGGGCTCGTTTTCGCCGTGGCGGATCAGAAGTAGCCGGGTCGTCGAGCCGCCGGACGACCGGATGTCCTCCAGGGCTCGACGAAGCGTTTCGAGGGCCTCTTCGGGCAGGGTTTCGTTCATGGTGGACGGGGCTCCTCCGGGACGAAAACTGGTCCCTTAACTTACCACGTGGTTCGACAAAACACACTCCACCGGACCCGGTCGTGGACAGCCCGCCGCGGTGGGATTTATGATCGGAGGTTCGATACGGTCCCGCAGAAGGGGGATCGTGGAGTCCACGGATCGGGAGGTCCTCGCCATGCTGCCCGGAGGAGACTGGGTGGGTACGACGTCGGAGGTTAAAACGTTCGACGTGGAACGGGGGCACATCGAGCGTTTCGCGGAGGCGATCGGCGACGACAATCCTCTTTACCGGGACGAGGCGTTTGCCGGGGACAGTCCCCATCGGGGCGTGATCGCTCCGCCGACCTTTCCCACGGTGTTCAGGGTGCGCCATCCTCTCTACGAGCACGAGGATTTCGAGCCGGGGAGGATCCTGCACGGGGAGCAGGCGTACGAATACCGGCGTCCGCTTCGACCGGGGGACACCGTCTGGTGTCAGAGCGAGATCGTCGAGGTCGACGAACTCAAGACGGGGGGCGGACGGATGACGCGGATCGTGATGGAAATGACGGTGACCGACGTCAATCAAGAGCCCGTGCTCGTGGCCACCCGAACCCTGCTGTACCGGCACGACCTGGAGGGGAATTGATCGTGGAGTCGATGGCCTTCTCGGACTACGGGAAGGGGGCAGAGCTTCCGTCCCTGGAGCACGATCCGATCACTCGCGTTCAGCTGGTGCGCTACGCGGGGGCCTCCGGGGACTTCAACCCCATTCATACGGTGGAGGAATACGCCCGGCAGGTCGGGCTGGACGGGGTCATCGCCCACGGCATGCTGAGCATGGGGTTCCTCGGCGCGTACGCTCAGGGGCTGGCGGGCCGGCGGGGTCGGGTGGGCCGCCTGAAGGTTCGTTTTCAGGAGAAGGTGCGTCCCGGCGACGTGCTGGTCAGCCGGGGCACCGTGGAGGCGGTCGATTCCGACGAACGGACCGTGTCCCTGTCCGTGCGGGCGCAGCGTCGGTCCGACGGGGAGCCGGTGACCGGGGGCGAAGCCCGCCTGGATTATTTTCCGGACGATCAACCCCAAGCACGCCCCTCGGCGTCCTAGGCCGGGTGCCAGGTGACCGTACCGTCCGCCTCCCGGGGGCGCGCCCGGCCCCGGGCCTGAAGGTAACGCAGACAGATCAGCACTTCGTCCATGGACCGGCGCACGGCGTCCAGGTCGTATTCCGGGGGCCCCGCGTCCGGTTCCAGGCGGCAGACGATCTCGTAGGCGGTCCCGGGTTCGTCCTCCAGCTGACGCTCGATGCGATCGGCACGTCCCCCCAGGAAGGATCGTATTCGTTCCACGCGCTCCGGGAGCACCTCGCCGGTTTCGGGGCGGCCGTGGGCCGGCAGGAGGTAGCGGACGCCCTCCATCTCCTCGAACCGGGATAAACCCTCCAGGTACTGTCCGAGGGGGTCGTGGCGAGCCCGGTTGGAGTCGTCGTAGATGATGAAGGAATCGGCGGCCAGAACCTGATCCCCGGAGAGCAGCCAGCCCCGGTCGGGCTCGAACAGCACCGTCTGAGCCGGGGAGTGCCCCGGGCAGACCAGCACGTCGAAACGAAGATCCCCCACCGTCAGGGTCGTGGTTTCGGTCAGGGGTTCGAACTCGTCGGGCACCTCGAAGTGAGGCCCCCCCTCGCCGAACTCCTCACGGTAGTCTTCGGCCAGCCGTTCGGGAAGCCCCCCTCGACCGTACCACGCCAGCCGTTCGTCGGTCGGCGGGATGTGTTTGAGTTCGGCTTCCTCGGGGTGAAGGTAAATCGTCCCTCCCCATCGCTCCTGGACGGGAGGGGCTCCGCCGACGTGGTCGATGTGGGCGTGGGTGACCACGAGGTAATCCAGGTCGTCCCGTCCCAGCCCGATCGATTTCAGGGCCCGCCCGAGCGCCTTCAGGCCGGGGGACCAGTCGAAGCCCACGTCCACCAGCATGTATTCTCCGCGGCTCTCCACGAGGTAGACGTTGACCAGCGGAATGTCCATGGGCAGCGGGAGAAGGATGCGATACAGACCCTCGTCGATGCGCCAGGCGTTTTCGGCCACGGTGGTTTCGGTCAATTCGACGGGCGATCACCTCGAAGACGGGTTTTGAACGGGATCGGGGGGTCCCCCGTAGGAAAGAAAAAAACGAGTCGCGTTCGTCAGACGGGTCGTGAGCCGGGCGTGGTGTCGGCGTTCCCGAACCAGTCCGACCGGAGCTCGTGGATCTCGCGGGGCTCCCAGGACCCTTCCTTTTCCAGGGTGCTTCGGGGCTCCCAGTTCTGCATCCAGTGGAGGTCCCCCCCCTGCACGAGGAAGGCCTGGCCGTTGATGCCGTCGGCCAGGTCGCTGCAGAGGTAGGCCACCAGCCCGGAGTTGTTCTCCGGGGCGAGCGGATCCCACCCGTCCTCGTCGGCCTCCTCGAAGAGGTCCTCCGTCATGCGGGTTCGTGCGGTGGGGGCCACGGCGTTAACGCGAACCCCGTACTTCTGAAGCTCCTTGCCCAGGACCACCGCCATGGTGGCGATGCCGGATTTCGCCGCGGCGTAGTTCAGCTGGCCCGGGTTCCCGAAATACCCCGACGCCGAGGACGTCAGGACGACCGAGGCGTCCCGGGGTTCCCCGGTCTCCTTGTGGCGCGTCCGCCAGTGCGCCGCCGCGTGGCGGATCGGCGCGAAGTGTCCCTTCAGGTGGACCCGGATGACGGTGTCCCATTCCTCCTCGGTCATGTTGAAGGACATTCGGTCCCGAAGCACGCCGGCGTTGCAGACCAGCGTGTCCAGTCGACCGTAGGTGTCCAGGGCGGTCTGAATGAGGTCCTCGGCGTCCTCCATGTCCGCCACGTCCCCGTAGTGGGCCACGGCTTCCCCGCCCGCCTCGCGAATGGTGTCCACGACGTCCTGGGCCGGCTGCTGGGAGGCACCGGTTCCCTCCAGTTCGACCCCCAGGTCGTTGACCACCACGCGGGCTTCCTCGCGGGCAAACAGCCGGGCGTGGGCCCGACCGACGCCCCGGCCCGCTCCGGTAATGACGGCCACTCGGTTCTCCAGCAGCGCCATGGTACGGCCTCCCCGATCGCAGGATCATCTCGTCCCGGCGTCCGGCGCCGCGCCCCGGACGGGACCCCCCATTCAAGAGCAAGGCCGGGCTCCCGTCAAGCACCGAACCGTTCGGTGCATCGGGTCGAGAGGACCCCGTGGACGATGGTTGGAAAACGCTGTTATGGTATCGTAATCCTCCGTCGGGTCGGAGGATGAAGCGGGGATTTCGTTCGTCGGGGAGCCGACCATGGACTTCGATTTCACCGAGGAGCAGCAGGCCTTCCGACACGAGTTTCGAAGCTGGCTGGAGGACAACCTTCCGGAGGGCTGGCTGGAGGGGGAACGGCGCCGCCTGGAGGACCCCGACCGGCGTGAGACGTTCCTTCGTGAGTGGCAGCGCAAGCTCTCCGAGGGCGGCTGGGCCGGGATCCACTGGCCCGAGGAGTACGGGGGTCGAGGGGCCGGGCTGCTGGAGCAGGTCATCTACAACCAGGAGAAGGCCCGCGTGGACGCACCTCCCGCCCTGAACACCATTGGCCTGGGCATGGTGGGCCCCACGCTCATGAAGGTGGGCACCGAGGCCCAGAAGGACCGTTTTTTGCCCCCCATGCTCACCGGGGAGGAGATCTGGTGTCAGGGCTACTCCGAACCCGAGGCCGGGTCGGACCTGGCCAGCCTCGGGACCCGGGCGGAGGACGATGGCGAGGACTACGTCATCAACGGGCAGAAAATCTGGACCTCCTTCGCGCACCTCGCCGACTGGTGTTTTCTTCTGGCGCGCACCGAGGACACCGAGGAGAAGCGGGCCGGTCTCACCACCATGCTGGTCGACATGGACCAGGAGGCCATCTCGGTGGAGCCCATCCACTCCATCAACGACACCCGAACCTTCAACCAGGTGTACTTCGACGACGCGGTGGCCAAAAAAGAACATCGGGTGGGCGAGGAGGGGAAGGGCTGGCAGATCGCGATTACCCTCCTGGCCTTCGAACGGATGGCCCTCTCGAACGTGTTCTCCCTGGAGAGGCGATGGCGGGAACTGAGGGATTTCTGCCGGGAGCAGACCCGGGGCGGTCGACCGCTGAGCGAGGATCCGCGGGTGCGCCAGCGGCTGGCCGAGTTCGACACCCGAATTCAGGCTCTGAAGTTGACCTACTACCGGAACATCAGCAAGCAGGTCCAGACCGGGGACCCCGGGCCGGAGGGCTCGATGGACAAGGTCGGCACCACGGAACTGATGCTGGAAATGGAGAACTTCGCGGTCGGCCTTCTGGGGCCCCGGTCCTCGCTGTGGGGCGGGGACCACCCGGTGTTCGGCCGGTGGCAGTACGATTACCTGTCGTCCTTCGGTCAGGTCATCGCGGGCGGGACCGCGGACATCCAGCGCAACATTATCGGCGAGCGCGTCCTGGGGCTTCCCCGGGACGTGCGGGAGTAGGCGGCCGGATCTCAGGCACGGTGAGGGAGCCGAACCGATGGATTTTCGCCTGAACGAGGAACAGCAGCAGATTCAGGAGACCGCCCGGGACTTCTTCGAGTCCCAGGGGTTAACCGAGCCGGCCCGACGGGTGATGGAGGGCGAACAACAGGCCGCCCTTCAGCTCTGGGAGGAGCTGGCCTCGCTCGACTACATGACCCTGAGCGTGCCGCTGGAACACGGCGGTCTCGGGGAGGGCATGGTGTATTTGACCGCCCTGCTGGAGGAGGCCGGGCGGGCCGTGATGCCGGGGCCGTTCCCGGAGACGGCGGCCTTCGCGGTTCCTCTCCTCGAGGTGGCGGGGACCGAGGACCAGAAGGACCGCTGCTTCCCCGGGGTGGTCGAGGGGGACCTGACGTTGACCCTCGCCCTGTACGAACCCGACGGGGAGACCCTTCCGGGGACGATCAGCGCCGGGGCCACCCGCGGGAACGATGAGTTTCGTCTGTCCGGAACCAAGACCCTCGTGCCCTACGCCGGGATGGCCGACCGGGTGATCGTGCCGGTTCGCACCCGCCGGGGCGCGGGCTGGGACGGGCTCTCCCTGTTCCTGCTGGATTCGTCCGACCTGGAGGTCGAGCCGCTCGGGAGCCTGGATCGGACCCGGCCGCTTTATCGCTGTTCCCTGGAGGACGTCGTCGTGTCGGAGGAGGCCCTTCTGGGGTCCCTCCATCGGGGCGGGTCCCTGCTTCGCTGGGGGCTGGATCGTCTGCGGGTGGCCTACTGCGCCATGACCGTCGGAGCCGCCGATCGGGCGGTGGATCTGTCGGTGGAACACGGCAACGAACGAACGCAGTTCGGCCAGCCCGTGGGGCGCTTTCAGGCGGTCAAGCACCGGATCGTGGACATGTGGATGGATCTCCAGCGCGCACGCTCCCTCGTGTATTACGCCGCCTGGGCCCTGGATCGCGACGAGCCGGACGCCCCCCGTGCCGTCTCGGCGGCGAAGGCCTTCTGCTCGGAGCAGTGCCTGGAGGTCTTCGAGGGGGACATCCTCAACCACGGGGGCATGGGGTACACCTGGGATCATGACACCCACCTTTACCTGAAGCAGGCCAAAAGCTGGCAGAACTACCTCGGAAGCCCGTCCGAACACCGGGAGCGAATCGCCGAAGCTCGCGGGTTGTAAGGGCCCCGACGGACGGGGCCCCGGGGAAACGTCAGCCTCTTCGTGGGGGGCGGTCAGGAGGGCCGGCACGGTCCTCCCCTCAGCCGCCTGACCTTCCTAGCGGAGCGACCGTTATGGACGCCGTGCTCGACGGCAAAACCGTCCTCGACCTGACCCGCCTTCTTCCCGGTCCCCTGTGCACCATGTACCTGGGGGACAGGGGCGCCCGCGGTGTGACGGAGGAACAAGCCGGCACGGGGGAATACGCCCTCTGGGCTCAACCGCGGCTCGGGGAACACGGTGCCCTGTTCACCCTCCTGAACCGCAACAAGGAGAGCATCGCCCTGGACCTGAAGCAGACGGGGGGGCGCGAGGTGTTCCTGCGCCTGGTCGAGCGGGCGGACGTGCTGGTGGAGAGTTTTCGCCCGGGGGTGCTCGAGCGGCTCGAGCTGGGGCCCTCCCGGCTTCTGGAGAAGAACGCTTCGCTGGTGGTGGCTCGGATTTCCGGCTACGGACAGGAGGGAACCCACCGGGACGAACCCGGTCACGATTTGAACTACGTGGCCCTGGCCGGGCTTCTCAGCCAGCTTCGTGACGACGAGGATCGACCGGTCCACCCCGGGTTCCAGACGGCGGACGTGGCCGGCGGGGGTTACATGGGAATCATCGGGGTTCTGGCCGCCCTTTACCACCAGGAGCGAACCGGGGAGGGTCAGGTGGTGGACGTCAGCATGACCGACGCCATGGTGCCGTTCTTAACCAGCGCCCTGGCGTCGTATTTTGCCACCGGGGAAGCCCCCGAGCCCGGGTCGGACGCCCTTCGCGGGGGATGGGGCAACTACGGGCTGTATCGCTGCCGGGACGGGGACTGGCTGGCCCTCGGGGCCCTGGAGCCGAAGTTCGTGGAGGCCCTCGCCGAGGCCCTCGATCGTCCGGGCCTCCTGGAGTTCGACTACGATTCCGAGGCCTTCCGGACCCGGCTTCAGGACCTGTTCGCCCAGCGGGATCGGGACGAGTGGCTGCGCCGCCTGGAGGGGGAGAACTGTCCGGTGACCCCGGTGAACGGGCTTGAGGAACTGGTGGATGGGACCTACGCTGATGCCCGTGGTCTTTTCCCGTCGCTTCCGTCGTCGGACGGCGGACACCCTCAGGTTGGTTTTCCCCTGAAGTTCTCGCGGACATCGGCTGGTATACGGAAGGGTCCACCGGACCTCGGCGAGCACACGGGCAGCATCCTTGAGGAGCTTGGATACGATCCTGAACAGCGGGCGGCGCTCCGCGAGGAGGGAGCCTTCGGGGAGGGAAGCTGACGGGAGCCTCCGTTCGGGTTCGTCGCCCGGGCGGTCCCGGAGGTTGACGGGGCTCCTCAGATACTAATAATTACGGGGTTTCACGTCTCCTTGGTCCGTTCGATTCGGTTCCCCGCGACCGCTTCGCCCTCGGGTACCCGCTCGAATGGGACTTTCCTGGAGTGATGTCTCCTGCGTGATTTAACGGAGTTCCTCGTGCTTCTTCTGGTGGTCGGGCTGTGTGTCGCCCTGGCCTTCCGCACGGGGTGGTTTCTGCCCTCCGAGGAGTTCGAGCCCCCCGACGACCCCCCCGTCGTGCACCCTCGTGATAACTTTTACGGTCTGGCCGTGCCCGACGAGGGCGTGTTCTGGCTGGCCGGCAACCTGGGCAAGGTGATTCGAAGCGAGGACGGCGGGGAAACCTGGGAACCCCAGGAGACGCCCGTCGAGGACCTTAACCTGCAGGACATCGCCGCCTGGGACACCGAGCGGGCCGTGGTGGTGGGGGACTCCAACACCGTCCTGGTGACCGAAGACGGCGGGGAAACCTGGCGTGACGTCGAGGACCACCCGAAGGCCAGCCTGTTCGGCAAACTGATTCGCGTTGAGACCACGGGGGAGGCTCGGGCCGTCGCGGCGGGCCAGGGGGGCATGGTCATGCTCACCGAGGACGGGGGCGAAAGCTGGCACCGCGTTCACCCCGAGCAGCGGGCGACCTGGAACGACGTGGACCTCGCGGCCCCCGGTCGGATGGTGGCCGTGGGTGAGTTCGGTCAGGTGGGGGTGGGCGTGGTGGCCGACACGGCCGAGGCGGCCGACGGGCTCGACGGGGTTCGCTGGAGCAAGGTCAACACCACGCTCGAGCTGAGCCTCAAGGCGATTGATTTCCGGGACGCTCGCCGGGGGGTGGCGGTGGGACTCAGCGGCAGCGTTTTACACACGGACAACGGCGGCGACAGCTGGACGGTGCTTGCCTCCGGGACCGAGGAACACCTCTGGGACGTCACCTGGGAGCCGACACGCGGACGCTGGCTGGCGGTCGGGGACGCCGGGTTCGTGTCGACCTGGCGCCCGGATGCCGGGGACACCCAGTGGTCGTCCCGGCGGCTGACGGAGGAGGAGTTCGGGTGGCACACGGAAGCGGTTCCCACCGGCGAGGGGAGCCTGCTGGTGATCGGCGGATCGAGTGGCGAGAACGGTTCCGCG
>CAZEBV010000024.1:0-18818 GCA_964510695.1 uncultured bacterium | reverse complement strand
TCATGACCGGGTCCAACCCCGGACGCCACGGCGTGTACGATTTTTTGACGGCCGACGTCCAAAGCGACGAAGTCGTCGATTACTCCTCGCTCCAGCTTCCCACCGTGTGGGAACTTCTGGGCGGTGATTCCGGCGGACGGGTGGGCACCGTCAACGTGCCGGTGACCTTCCCCCCGCCCGACGTCGACGGGGAGATCGTCTGCGGACCCCTGAGTTCCTCACGACCCGATGAGGCAGCGGTGCCCGAGGGATTAATCGATGAACTCGAGGAGGCCACCGGCCGGGAGTGGTGGCATCGCGACGCCTCCGGCCAGACCCCCTCCCAGCCCCTCCGGTACCTCGAGGCCCACCGGGAGAACAACCGCACCATCGGTGCCTACGCCCGGCACCTCCTGGAGACGCACCATTACGATGTCTTCATGGTTCACTTCGACCTCGTGGACTCGATCAGCCACTTCTTCTGGCACTACATGGATCCCTCCCACCCTCACCACGAGGACCGCGGCGAAGACCACCGCGACGCCATTCTTTCGGCGTACCGCTTCGTCGACGAGCAGCTGGGTCAGCTGCTGGAATACCGGGCCGACGGAACGGACCTGATGATCATGTCCGACCACGGATTCGGGCCGATTCACTCCATGGTCAACCTCAACAACTTCCTGATGGACGAAGGCTACCTTTCACTGAAGAAAAGCCCTTCGACCCGTCTGAAGGGATGGGCCCGCCGCCTCGGCCTGTACCCGGAGCGTGTGGTGCGGCTCGCGGAGACGGTCGGCCTGGATTTCCTGGCGTTCGCCCTTCCAAAGTCCATCCGAAACCGGATCGTTGACTCCATGGGCGGCTTTCAGGACGTCGACTGGGAACAAACCACGGCCTACTCCCGGGGCCACATGGGGCAGGTGCACCTGACGGAATCGGTGAAGCAGAACCCGGATCGATACCGACGCGTTCGATCGGAGCTGGCCGAGAACCTGCGGGAGAACCTTCGGCATCCCGGGTCCGGAAAACCCCTCGTCTCGGACATCAAATTTCGGGAGGAGATGTACGAGGGACCCTTCCTGGAGGAGGCCCCGGACCTGTTTTTGATCATGGACGATTTCCAGTGCATCGCCTACCCGCTCTTCTCGGGCGGCCCGGACCTGCTGACCCCCCACATCCAGGAGGGCCGCTACGCGAACCACCGAATGAACGGAATTTTTATCGGGGAAGGCCCCTCGTTTCGCTCGGAATCGACCCTGGAGGATGCCTCCATCATGGACGTCGCCCCGACGATTCTCTATCTGCTCGGGAAAGCCGTGCCGAACTTCATGGACGGAAGGGTCCTCTCCGGCGCACTGCGCGACGATCTGCTCTCGGAGCGTCCTCCGAAGCGAACGGAAGTCGGCACCGAACCAAGCCGTTCCGAATCGGCAGGACGGGACGGCGAGGAGGTGCGGGAACGACTGGAGGGAATGGGCTACCTGGGAGCCTGAAAAACTCCGGAGCCTCCCAAATCCATGCCACACGAGTGAATCACCCTCCCCGTCGGTTCCGGACGGAACGTCCGCCAGAGGAACCACGGTGTCCCCGGTTCCTCCGAACGTCCGACCGTCTCGTCCGTCATCGCGGGGATGGATGATAAGAACCCGGGTTTCGCGTAGACTCCTTGCGGCCAGCCTCGACACGATACGGGTTCCTCTCAGGTCATCGCCAGGAGGCGTGGATCTCCCGTCGACGAGGATACTCCCCCGTGGTCCCCGGCCTTCTCCTTGAGCCGTTCCCTGACCCTGACCCTCAAGGGTCTGTTCGTGCTCTCCCTCTTCGGGGTCCTGATCTGGATCGCCCCCCTGGACCGAACGCTTCACGTGGTGCTTTCGGTCTCCCTGCCTCCACTGGGAGCGGCGTGTGTGATCCGGGGGGTTCTCCTGGGGCTCTCCGGGTTCAAACTCCACCTCCTGCTCCCCCGCCGCTCCTCCCGGGACTCAGCTGCGTTACGTCTCCAGCAGCTGCTGGGCATCTACACGATCGGTCAATTTTTCACCAACTTCATCCCGACCAGTGTGGGTGGAGACGTGATGAAGGTGCGGGAGATGTCCCTGGCCGGATACCCTCTCTCGGATGCAACCTGGTCCGTGTTCCTGGAGCGACTGACGGGGATCCTGGCGGTGTACGGAATCGCCATGGTCGCCCTCCTTCCCGGGACCGGGCTCCCGGAAACGTTCGGGCTCGCCGACTGGCGCCACCCTCTTCTTGGCGCGGGCCTGGTGCCCCTTCCCGTGCTCGTCTACCTGTATGCCAGGGGATTCCCGCCGTGGTTGACGTCCACGGTCGACCGGGTGATGGGCTGGCAGACGTTCCTGCCCGACCGTCTCACCTCCCTGGAGGGACGTGTTTCAAGCGGAACCTTCACCGTCGTCCTGGGGGTCTCGGTGGTGTATCACTCGACCCGGGTGCTGTTTTTGGGGTCGCTTGTCATGTCGGTCGGCCGGTCCGTTTCCCTCTGGGGCCTTCTTGGGGCCATCCCGATCATCACCTTCATCAGTCTGCTCCCGGTCAGCCTCGGAAGCCTCGGATTGCGGGAAGGAGCCATCACCTTCTGCCTCACGGCGCTGGGTCTGACGCCCCCCGAGGCTTTCGGGGTCGCTCTGCTCTCCCGCCTCATCGGCGTGGGGGTTTCACTGGTGGGAGGAATCGTGTACCTCCTGCGTCCGATCCCCGAGGACGATCTCCCCGGATCGCCCGGGGACCGGGGCGCCCGGCCGGCGGATGACCCGGCGGCCGGGACGTGAGGTGGCCCGATCGGACGCCCCCCCCGGCGCCGAGGTGATCCCGCCGTGAAGGACGCTATAATGCGTGGTCCGACCGGTTCACCGCTTCACCCCGAACGGCCCGTTTCGCCCCAACCTGCGGTCCGGAACGTGACCCTCCCATGACCTCCACCCTGCTCGTGACGGGAGCCGGTGGATTCATCGGCTACCACGCCGCCGTCCACTTCCGGGAACAGGGGTACCGGGTCCTCGCCCTCGATAACCTCTCACGCCTGCGTCACCTCCGGGGAAAAACGGAGGCCTCCTACACGGCCAACTGGGATCGGCTCGCCGACCGAACCGGAGTGGATCGCGTCCAGGCCGACGTGACGAACCGGGAGTCCCTTCGGGGCCCGGTCGAGGAGGCCGACGCCATCCTGCACGCCGCCGGTCAGACCGCGGTGACCGCTTCGCTGACCGACCCCGGGAACGATTTCAACGTCAACACCGTCGGGACCCTGAACCTGCTGGAGGCCGCCCGCGGGGCCCCCGGAAACCCGGCCTTCCTTTTCTGCTCCACCAACAAGGTATACGGGAACTGGGTGAACCAAATCGACGTCAGGGAGGAAGACCGACGGTACCGGTTCGACGACCCGGGCTACCGCGAGGGGATCCCCGAGAACCTGGGGATCGACGGCACGAAGCATACCCCCTACGGGTGCTCCAAGCTGGCGGCCGACCTCTACGTGCAGGAATACGCCCGGACCTACGACCTTCGCACGGGCGTGTTCAGGATGTCCTGCGTTTACGGTCCCCACCAGCTCGGTCTTGAGGACCAGGGCTGGTTGGCCTGGTTCACGCTCGCGGCGCTGCTCGGAAAACCCATCACGATCTACGGAAACGGAAAACAGGTCCGCGACGTGCTTTACGTGTCCGATTTGATGGAACTTTTCGAGGCGTTCCTCGGGGCCGAGACCTCCGGTGTCTGGAACGTGGGAGGCGGACCGGTCCACACGACCTCGCTGCTCGATCTGCTTTCGATGCTGGAAGATCTGGTCGGCATCCGTCCGGATCGCACCTTCCAGGACTGGCGCACCGGCGATCAGAAAGTGTACGTGTCCCGCCTGAGCCGGGTTCGACGGAACCTTGGGTGGTCGCCGACCGTCGGGCTCGAGGACGGACTCGAACGTCTGGTCGAGTGGATGAAAAACAACCAGGCGGAGCTCGCCCGGCTGGTCTGATCCGGCGCCGGACGGACACGATCCATCAGAAGGCCTCGTACGTCCCCTCGTCAACGTCGTAGCGAAGGCCGGTACCGACGCTTCCGGCCCCGTCCTCCCACTCACAGCCCACGTCCGTCACTTCGATTGACTCGATGCTGCCCCCGCTGAGCGTGATGGACCACTGGCTGGCGGACCGTGTCATCCGATCGGGAAGCAGGTCCTCGTAGCTGCCGCCGGACAGGCTGCTGCAGTCAGAACCCTCCCGAACCTGACACTGCGAGAAAGCCGTCCGAATGGTTCCAACGTCCGATTTGGCCGCGGTCACCCTCGAATCGCAGATGGCACTGCCCACCTGAGGGATGGCGACGGCGGCGAGGATACCGATCATGGCGAGCACCACGAGCAGTTCAATCAGCGTAAAACCACGCTGGAACACGAGAATCGACCGGTTCATCGTCAAACCTCCTCCTTGAAGTTGACGCGATCCTTCGTTCGATCACGTCCGGCTAGCCGATCACCTCCATCAGCTGGAACAGGGGCAGATACATTCCCAGCACGATGACGCCCACGGCGAGACCCACCCCTACGATCAGCACGGGTTCCAGCAGCGAACTCAGTCCCTCCACCCGGGCGTCGACCCGGGTCCGGTAGATGTCCGCGATTCGATGCAGCATCTCGGGGAGCCGTCCTGTCCGTTCCCCCACGGCAATCATATGAGGAAGCATGGGATCGAACACGCTCGATTCACGCATGGGATCACTGATCGTCCCCCCCTCCCGAACGCTGCGGGCCACGTCGTCCATGAGGTTCACGAGGACCCGATTGCCCAGGGTTCCCCGGACGAGGTCGATCGCCTCCAGAAGGGAGACCCCGCTCTCGAGCAGCGTGCCGAGGGTCCGCGTGAAACGGGCCGCGGCCACCTTCGCGAGCAATCCCCCGAACAGCGGCATTCGAAGCAGGAGCCCATCCACCCGACGTTCGCCGGCGTCCGTGGCGTAGTAAGCCCGGAAGCCATACCAGGCCGCCGGGGGAGCAAGGGCCAGAAGGTACCACCACGTCCGCAAAAAGCGGCCGCCGTCCATCATGAACCGGGTGGCCAGGGGAAGCTGAACGTTCATGTCCCGGTAGAGGGCCGCGAAGGTCGGCAGCACCGCGGTGAGAAGAAAAACAACCACCCCGGCGGCCAGGCAGCCAAGCAGGGCCGGATAGAGCGTGGCCGAGCGCACCCTGTCCCTCAGCTCTCGGTTCTTCTCGGTGATCTCCGCCAGGCGTTCGAGCACGGATCCCAGCACACCCCCCGCCTCCCCGGCCCTGACCGTGTTGACGAACAGTTCATCGAACGTTCCCGTGTGCATGGAAAGGGCTTCACTGAAGCTCAAGCCCGCCTCGACGTCCCGACTCACCCGCCGGAGGACGCGGCCGAAATCCCCATGGTCGGTCTGTTCCTCCAGGATGCGAAGGGCCCTCAGAAGCGGCACGCCCGCGTCCAGTAGAATCGCCAGTCGGCGGGCGAAACCGGCTCTCCGTCGGGACCCGATCCCCGTTCCCCCGACGAAAGGGAGGTGACGGCTCAGCCAGGAAGACCGAGGCTCGACCTCCAGAACGCGAAATCCTCTCTCCCGAAGGCGGCGCCGGGCGGTGTTCTCGTCCGGGGCTTCGAGCACCCCCTCACGCCGCGAGTCGGCGTCGTCCCGTGCGACGTAAGAGTAGGTTTTCACGGTCACTCCGGGTGATCCCCGACGGCGGCCCACGGACCTCCACGGGCCGACGCGAAAACCAGGATCATCTACCCCGTGGACCGCGCGGAGCCAACCGGACGGTCGAGGTCACGTCGCCTCCACCCCAACACCGGTCGCCCGGGTAACGCGGGCCACCTCCATCGGGGTGGTCCATCCACGGCGGACCTTCACGAGACCATCCCGACGCAGGGGACGCATCCCCTCCTCCCGGGCCCGGGTGCGAAGCGTCCGGGTCGAGGCCCCCTCCAGGATCAGTTCGGTCGCAGCTTCGCTGTTGACCAGGATCTCGAAAAGCGCCGTTCGTCCGGAGTATCCCGTCCCGTGGCAGGACGCACAGCCGGCGCCCCGGTCAAGAGTCCCCTCGGGCAGCTCGTCCGGCGTAAAACCCATTCTCCGAAGTTCCTCCGGGTCCGGTTCGTACGACTCCCGACAGTTCGAGCAGACCGTTCGTACGAGCCGCTGGGATATCACCGCCTGAATCGCCGAGGCCAGACGGTACCGACTGATCCCCAGATCCATGAGCCGCTCCAGGGCCCCGGGAGCGTCACGGGTGTGGAGGGTCGAAAGCACCAGGTGGCCCGTCAGGGCCGCTTCGACCGCGACGTCGGCCGTCTCACGATCCCGGATTTCTCCGACCAGGATGACGTCGGGGTTCTGGCGCAGGAGCGTCCGAAGCCCGAGGGCGAAATCGAGGCCGATGTCGCGGTTCACCTGCATCTGGTTGATCCCCTCGACCTGATATTCCACGGGATCCTCCACGCCGACCAGTTTCCGCCGGGGGTCGTTGAGTTCCGACAGGGCGGAATAAAGGGTGGTGGTCTTGCCGGATCCCGTTGGACCGGTGACGAGAAGGATGCCGTGCGGGCGGCGGACAAGAGCCTCGAAGCGGGCCCGATCCCCGGGTAGAAATCCAAGCTCCTGGAGGTCGAGGTTCACCGACCCTCGATCCAGGACCCGCAGAACCACGCTCTCCCCGTGAATCGAGGGCAGGGTGCTGAAGCGAAAATCGATCCGATCGCCTCCCACCTTCATCTGAATGCGTCCGTCCTGCGGCCGGCGGTGTTCCGCGATGTCCACCTCGGCCATGATCTTGAATCGGGAGACGATCGGAGCCTCGAGGGGGCGCGGAAGTTCATGGACCTCGTGGAGCACTCCGTCGATGCGGTAACGGATCAAAAACCGGTTCTTCTGGGGTTCCAGGTGGATGTCGCTGCTCCCCTGACGGACGGCCTCCAGCACGATCCGATCCACCAGTTTGACCACGGAGGCCTCCCGGGCCCGCTTTTCGAGCCACGAGGGATCCTCGACCTCCCGGATCCGGGTCACGGCAGGATCCCGGGGCGCGGCCTCCTCGAGCACGGTGTTGATGCCGTTCCCGTCGACACCGTAGTGACGGTCAATCATCGCCTGGAGGACGTCCGGATCGGCCAGTTGGAACTCCAGGGGCTCGCCCAGAAGCACGCCCAGATCGTCGGTGATCCGCACACCCGGGGGTTCGGCCACCGCCAGGGTGAACCCCCGCGAGGATCTTCGAAGGGGAAGGACCCCGTACCGTCGGGCCGAGGAGGCATCCAGTTCCCCGGTGAGATCAGGGGGAATGCTCAGGCTCTCCAGGTCCACGTAATCCATCCCGAACTGGCGGGCCAGAAGCCGAAGCCCCTCCTCTCGACCCCCGACGGCCCCGCATTCGAGGAGCCCATCCAGCAGTTCACGCGTCCCGCCCCCGGTGGATCCCAGTCGACCGAGGAGGTTTTTCACCTGATCTTCGGCAAGGTGCCCCCCCTCCCGAAGTGACGCCACGATCCGCCGGGGGTTCACGCCCCGGACCGTCCCCTGACCGCACGGGTGGAATTATTCATACGAACCCCTCGAACCGCTCACGCCGGACTCCCCCGGTACCACCCGAAGCACCTCCTCGACGGTCGTCTCCCCGTCGATCACCCGGTGCCACCCATGCTCCCGGACGGACAGCATGCCCTCCTCGAGGGCACGGCGGTGGATTACGTCCGAGGACACGCCGCGGTCCACCAGTCGGACGATCTCGGGGGTGACCTCAAGCAGCTCGAAAAGCCCCGTTCGGGACCGGTAACCGGTCCCACCGCATCGTCCGCATCCGGCCCCTCTCGTGAAGGTGCGATCCTTCCCGTGACCGGGATCGACGCCCAGCCGACGCAGATCCTCCGGGCTCGGACGGTACTCCTCCCGGCATTCGTCGCACACCAGCCGGACAAGACACTGACCCAAAACGGCCTGAAGGGTGGAGGAAAGCAGGAACGGTTCCACCCCCATGTTCACAAGCCGGTTCACCGCCCCCGCGGCCCGGTTGGTATGGACGGTGGAGAAGACCCGGTGGCCGGTCAGGGCGGCCTGAGCCGCGGTCTTCGCGGTCTTTCGGTCACGGATTTCTCCCACCAGACAGACGTCCGGATCGTGGCGAAGCAGGGCCCGCATCCCGCGGGCGAAGGTGTACCCCGCCGCCTCGTTCACCTGCGTCTGAATCAACCCCGAAAGCCGATACTCCACGGGATCCTCGAGGGTGACGATCTTGACCCCGGGTTCGTTGATGAAATCGAGCCCGGAATAAAGGGTGGTTGTCTTGCCCGAGCTGGTTCGCCCCGTGACCAGCAGGATTCCGTCCGGCCCCTGAAGCATCCGCCGGAACCGCTCCTCCTGGCCCGGTCTCATCCCCAGCTGATCCGTTCCAGGCGGCCTGTTCCCACGGTGTAAAACACGGAGAACGACGCTTTCCCCGAACACGGTCGGAAACGTGTTAACCCGAAAACTCACCGACCGTTCGTCCAGCGTGAGCTCGATCCGCCCGTCCTGGGGAAGTCGGGTCCGGGCGATGTCCAGGTCGGCCATCACCTTGATCCGTGACACGATGGCGCTTCCGTATTCCCGCGGCGGAGGATCGAGCTCGTGGAGCACACCGTCGATCCGCCGCCTGACCACCAGCTTGCGCCGGAAGGGTTCCAGGTGGACGTCCGAGGCCCCGTCTTCGACCGCCTCCCGGAGCAGCCGATCGACGTAGCGAATGACAGGGGCCTCGTCAGCGTCCGGATCGGCGCGTCCCGGGGACGATCCTCGGGAGGGACCCTGCGGGCCAGTTTCGGGCGCCGAAATGTCATCCACCAGGTGGTCCAGGGGTTCGGCCGGACCGTAGGCCCGTCTGATGGATCGCTTCAATTCCCCCTGCGGGGCCACCCCGGGGTGCACCTCCCGGCCGAGCACCATCCGAGCCTGGTCCAGGGTCGAAACGTCAAACGGGTTGGCCATGGCCAGGCGGACGCACCCCCCCTCATCCTCCAGGGGAAGTACCCGGCGCTCGCGAGCCAGCCGTTCCGGAAAGCGGTCGACGACGTCCTCGGGAAGATCGTACGACGAGAGCTTCACGGGGGGCAGGCCCAGCTGCGTGGAGAGGGCCTCGGCCAGTTGAGCGTCCGTAATCGCGTCGAGAGCGACGAGAACCCGGCCGATCTTCCGGCCGTCGTCCTCCTGTCGGTCGAGTCCAACCTGGAGTTCGCGACGGGAAATAACCCCGTTCGCCACCAGAATCTCGCCCAGACGCCGTTCGTCCCGCCGCGACACGATTCGCGAAAACCCCCGAAGTACCCGCCGTCGGATCGTCGTTCCACGACACCGTTTCGCAGTATGTCAGCTTCGGGGGCCCGTGACAAACATTATGTTTTCAACCGTAAATCGCCGGAGGACGCTCCGGCGCATCAGGTCAGCGACTTGAGGGCCTCATGGAGACGATCCCCTATTTTCGACCATCGATACCGCTCACGAACCGCACGATGGCAGGCTTTCCTCGCGTCGTCGAGCTGATCCGGTGCCTGCTTCGATCGGCGCATCAGCCGAAGCATGTCGGGGACAGTCCGGGCCGTCTCGAACTCGGGCAGATCGAGCCCCTCGATCCCCTTTTCGGTACTCAGGAAGGGAACGCCGCGAGCTGCGGCCTCGAGAACTTTTAGACGGGTTCCGGCTCCCATCTCCAGGGGAACCACGAGCACGTCGATGCGGGCGAAGAAGTCCGCGCTGTTCTCGACGTACCCGATCGTCTCCACACCGTTCCGATCGGACCATCCGGCGGGGGCCCGTTCCCCGGCCAGCAGAAGACGATCATCGGGGTGTCGATCCCGGTGATCCTCCCAGACGTGATCCAGGAACCGGCCCGTCCCCTGACGGTTGGGCGGCCATCGGTATCCTCCGATAAACCCGTAGACCCGGGGGGTCGTCATCCCCTCCTCGATGCGTCGGTTCCCGACCGTAAGCCAGGCCTCGGGGACCCCGTTTGGCACCTCGTGCAGGGAGTCCCGGGCGGACGGGGGAAGGTCATCGGCGGCTCCGGTCCAGGGAATCCCGGCACCGGCGACCGACCCCAGAACCTCATGTTCGTAGTCCCGGACCCGACGCACCTCGAGGCGGGCCAGCGGCTCCCACCAGGGGCTGAGGACCTCCAGGTATTCCTCCCATAAACGGTGCTCCAGGTTGTGGTTGTCCAGCCATGTAGGGGCGCTTCGCCCGGGGGGACAGTTCACGGTCATGTGGAGATGATCGACGTAGAGGAGGCGATCGTCGGGGATTTCGGCCCGAAGCGCCGGCTGCTCGTAGCGCCCGTAAGACAGGGGCACTCCGCCGGGTCGGCGGCGAAGGGCCCGAAGCCACCCCCGGACGGTGCCTACGGAACGAACCGTGCAGGTCTCCAGGAACGCCTCACAGGCGTCCCCGTGGCTGCCCAGAAACCAGCCGTCCATCGATACACCCCGTCGGGCCAGCTCCCGCATGAGGTAGTAGGATCGCAGGTCAGCCCCCGATCCTCCGGGGATCGGCTGGTAGGGAGCAATCCAGAACAGTTTCACCGGGTGAGCGTCCGTACCGACCCGCGATGAAGAAACATCGTCAAAAGGCCTTTCCGTCGGGGACGGAGGGCCCCGGGCCGGGCAGTGACTGCAGGTACCGGTACGCGGAGTCCGCCCAGGAGAATCGGCGCAGCCGTCGAACCCCCCGGGTGATCCGCTCGCGGCGCCCCATGGCGTCCTCGAGGGCAGGCACCATCGTCTCGTCCCATCCCTCGGGTGTCTCGGGCGGCACGTACCAGGCGGCCTCCCCGGCGACCTCTCGAAACACCGGAATGTCGCTCAACACGACCGGAAGACGGTGAGCGAACGCCTCCAGGGTGGGAAACCCAAAGCCCTCGCCCCGGGAGGGAAAAACCAGAAGATGGGCGTTGTCGTAGAACCATCCCAGTCGTGCCGGGTCCGAGATCCCCCCGTGCCAGTAAATCCCCGACGAGGGATCGTGCAGCTGGTTCGGTCCGGGCTCCCCCCAGCCGTAGTGTCCCACGATCCGAAGGTCGAACCGTCGTCGAATTCGTCGGGGCGCCGAGCGGTACCAGCGGAGCAAACCGTCGACGTTCTTGCGGGGACTGACGGCGCCCACGAAGAGCAGGAAGGGATCCCCGGGAGGGTCGTCCGGGGGGACGGTGCGGCGGGGAAAATCCCGCAGTCCGGGGTACAGGACCGGCCCCATCCGGTCGGTGAGTTCGGGAAACCGCCGTCGAATTTCCCGGGCGGTCGTCCGGCTGCAGGGATACAATCGGCCGGATCGGTGGAAGGCTCTCCGGTAAAAACCCTCCCAGTAGCAGCGCTGCCGGACGGACAGACCGCTGTCGGGACGGAGGAACAGAAGATCCCACACGATCAGGTCGACCGGACACGGAGCGTGGAGCGGACCGAGGTAGGCGGGAACCAGCAGACGATCGGCACCAAAGCGAAGGGCCGCCGTCGGCACGGTAACCTGCTCCCGGATCACCCGTGATCCGACGGTTCCCGGAAGTTCCCGGTAACGACCGTCGGACGCGGGAACGGGCCGACGGCGGGTGTCGGTGAACCCCAGTAGTTCGAGGTCCCCGGGGACAGCCCGGTGGAGGGCCCGGACGAAATGGTACGTGCCGACCTGATAACCGGCCCAGGGCTCGGAGAGACAGGTGAGATCAACCGCCAGTCTCACGTTCTCGGTCCCCCGGGCCGGGCTGGCCCCGAGACGCCCACGAGCCCGACGCCGGGCATCCTCCCGTTAGGGGCTACGGTTAGACCGTGTCCAGGATGCGTTCCTCGGGTTCGTTCTGGAGCCGGTAGCGGGCACGGTTGAGGGCGTCCAGGTAGGCCTTGGCACTGGCCTCGATCACGTCGGTGCTGGTGCCGCGCCCGTTGACCTCCCGTTCGTCCACGAAAAGCTTGACGCTGACCTCGCCCAGCGCGTCCTGCCCCCTCGTCACCGAACGGATGGAGTAGTCTGAGAGTTCGGGCTCCACCGCGAGGATCTCGTTGATAGCGCTGTAGAGGGCGTCGACCGGGCCGTCCCCCGACGCGGCCGTGCGGCGGGATTCGTCGTCCACGGAAATCTGGACCGTGGCCGTGGCCAGCACCGAGGAACCACTCACGATGTGGAAGTAGTCGAGCTCGTACACCGAGGGGATGCTGGAAACCTGTTCCTCCACGATGGCCTCGAGGTCGGCGTCAAAAATCCTTTTCTTCTTGTCGGCCAGATCCTTGAAGCGCTGGAAGGCCTCGTTGAAAGCGTCCTCCTCGAGGTCGTAGCCCAGCTCCTCGAGTCGTTCCCGGAACGCGTGACGCCCGGAGTGTTTCCCCAGCACGAGCTGATTGTCGCTGTAGCCGATGTCCTGGGCCTTCATGATCTCGTAGGTACGACGCTCCTTGAGCACCCCGTCCTGGTGGATCCCCGACTCGTGGGCGAAGGCGTTGGCGCCCACCACGGCCTTGTTGCGCTGAACGGAGATGCCGGTCAGGGAACTGACGAGACGGCTGGTGCGGGCGATCTCCGTCGTGTCGAGGTTGACGTCCACGTCGAAGAAATCCCGCCGGGTCTTCAGGGCCATGACCACCTCTTCCAGCGCCGCGTTACCGGCCCGTTCACCGATGCCGTTCACGGCGACCTCCACCTGCCCGGCCCCGGCCTCGACGGCGGCCAGTGAGTTCGCCGTGGCCAGACCGAGGTCGTTATGGCAGTGGACGCTGATTTCCGCCTCGTCGATGTTGGGAACGTTCTTCCGCAGATCCCGGATAATGTCCCCGAAAATCTGAGGCAGCGAGTACCCGACGGTGTCGGGGATGTTGACGGTGGTCGCCCCGGCGTCGATGGCGGCCTCGACGATCGTGCGCAGAAACCCGGGATCCGTCCGGGAACCGTCCTCCGGACTGAACTCCACGTCGTCCACGTAGCGGCCGGCCTTCTCGACGGCGTCCACCGTCATCTCGAGGATCTCGTCACGCGTCTTCTCGAGCTTCTTCTCGACGTGGACGTCGCTGGTGGCGACGAAAACGTGGATCCGGGGGGATTCCGCGGGCTCGAGCGCCTCGGCACAGGCCTCGATGTCCGCGTCACGGGTGCGGGCCAGACCCGCGATGGTCGGCTCGCGCACCTCCCGGGCGATGTCTCGAACGGCCGCGAAATCACCGTCGGAGGCAACGGGAAACCCGGCCTCGATCACGTCCACCTTCATGTTGGCAAGCTGCCGGGCGACCTCGAGTTTCTCCCCGGCGTTGAGGCTGGCCCCGGGGGACTGTTCCCCGTCCCGAAGGGTGGTGTCGAAAATCGTAATGGTTCGAGTTCCCCCCTGCTGCTCACTCATGTCGCATCCCCCTTTCCGGATCCGGGAGCGGATCTAGTTCTCGGGCTCGGACGGCAGGATCGGACCGCACCGGGGCCGGTCGTCCAGCGGGCAGCGGCGACGGCGTGGACGGAAACGGCTCCGCGGCTACGTGCGCTCATTGAACCGACGCGGGTGCTCGTAAACGTTACTAGGCTAGCTTTTCGCCCCTTTCGCCGCAAGAACACGCGCGGCCCGCGAGCGGCGGTCTTGACCCTCAGGACCCGACTTTCTCGGGCTCCTCCTCGGACAGGACGTCCTCGATGAGACGGCGTAGATCGAAGAGCCCCAGCAGAAAATACCCCAGGAACAGGGCCGAGAAGACAATCAGCGGGAACAGCGCCGTGATGAACACGAAAAACAACAGGGCGAACATGAGACCAAAGGGGTGTTCCTGGAACCAGGTTACGTTCTTGAAGGTCGGGTAACGAATGTTGCTCAGCATGAGGTAGGAAAGCACGAGCACCATGAAGGGAATCACGAACTGAAAAACCAGGTGGACGGTGTCCGAAAACGTTCCGGTGGCGATGAAAAACTCGTATTCGATGAAGTAAAGCGACACGAGGACCCCCGCCGCGGCCGGGGTGGGAAAACCGTTAAAATACTCCAGGGATCCCTCCTTCACGTCGTGAGCGTTAAACCGGGCCAGCCGAAGGGCGGCGCCGCAGACGTAGACGAACGCCAGGAGGATCCCCAGTCGTTCGTAGTAAAAAAGCCAGTTTGTGTAGGCCAGCACCGCCGGGGCCACGCCGAAAGAAACCATGTCCGCGAGGGAGTCAAGCTGCAGCCCGAAATCGCTCTCGTTGTCGATCAGTCGGGCAATCCGGCCATCCAGGCCATCCAGCAGGAAGGCCACGGCGATGGCAATGCCCGCCTGATGCCAGTGCTGGTTGAGGGAGGCCACCACGGCGAAGAACCCGCAGAGGATGTTCCCCATCGTCAGGAGGGTCGGGATGAAGAAGATGCCCTTCCTCAGGCGTTCACGCATCGCGAAGCTCCCCTCCAGGGCCGGCGGGGGGATCCGGGTTTTTCCCACAGGGTAGCATCGGTGCCCTTCATCCCCGGGCCACCACCGTTCGTCCGCCCCGGACGGTGGTCCCCGGTTCCACGACGGGCTGGACCCCGGCGGGCAGCACCAGATCCGTTCTGGACCCGAAGGCAATCATGCCGAAACGATCCCCGCGCTCGAACGTGGATCCCACCTCGACCCAGAAGTGAATGCGCCGGGCCAGAAGGCCGGCGATCTGCCAGACTTCGTACTCCCGGTCGCGGTCGTCCCGGCAGAAAATTCGGTGCCGTTCGTTCGTCTCCTCCAGGTTGCCGCGAAAGGCCGGCAGGAAACGTCCCCCGCGGTATTCCATGCCGGTCACGGAACCCGCCCGGGGCATCCGGTTGACGTGCACGTTGAAAACCGTCAGGAAAATGACGATGCGCCGACGACCGTCCTCCTCCTCGACGGCGGTCACCACCCCGTCGGCCGGGGCCAGCCAGGCGTCCGCGTCCTCCGACTCGGGCTCCCGGTCGGGATCCCGAAAGAAATAAAGCACGAAGATCAAAAAAGCGGTGAAAACCACGAAACCCGCCAGGGTCCAGGGTCCCCCACCCCCCAGCCACGCGGCGTAACAGATGCCGGCGGGAACGCCCGCCGCCAGCGCCCAGGGAAGAGCCTCGGATCGGATCGGTACCATGGTCAACTCCGGGGCGCCGGATTCTCACCCCTCCTCGGTTTCACGCTTGTTCAGCCAGGGCATCATCCCCCGAATTTTCTCGCCCACCGTCTCGATGGGGTGGTCGGCGTGGGCCTGTTTCCGGGAGTTAAACTCGGGGCGTCCCACGCGGTTCTCGTTCAGCCACTCCCGGGCGAACTGGCCGGTCTGAACCTCCTCGAGGATTTCACGCATCGTTTCCCGCGTGTCCTCGTCCACCACGCGCGGTCCCCGGGTCAGGTCGCCGTACTCGGCGGTGTCGCTGCAGGAGTCGCGCATCCACTGGATGCCCCCCTCGTGGATCAGGTCCACGATCAGCTTCAGCTCGTGCAGGCACTCGAAGTAGGCCACCTCGGGCTGATATCCGGCGTCCTGAAGGGTCTCGAAGGCCGCCATGATGAGGTGGCTGACCCCGCCGCAGAGGATGGTCTGTTCCCCGAAAAGGTCGGTCTCGCACTCCTCCTTGAAGGTGGTCTCGATTGCACCGGCCCACGTTCCCCCGATGCCGCGGGAGTAGGCCAGCATCCGTTCCTTCGCCCGGCCGGAGGCATCCTGGTTGACCGCGACCAGGTTGGGCGTTCCGATCTCCTCCTCGTACATCGAACGAACCACGTGACCGGGTCCCTTGGGCGCCACGAGCACCACGTCCACCGTTTCGGGGGGCTGGATCTGGTAAAACCGAATGTTGAACCCGTGCGAGAACACCAGCATGTCCCCGTCGTCCAGCCCGGGGAGGATGTCGTTCTCGAACACCGACGCCTGGATTTCATCGGGGATCATCAGGGCGATCACGTCCGCCCGACGGGCCGCCTCGGCGGTGGTTTCGACCGTTAAACCCGCCTTCTCGGCGCGGCCCACCGAATCGCTGTCCTCCCGGAGCCCCACGATCACCTCGAGTCCGCTGTCGCGCAGGTTGAGGGCGTGGGCGTGCCCCTGGCTCCCGTACCCGATCACGGCCACGGTCTCGTCCTCCAGGGCCGAAAGGTCCGCGTCCTCGTTGTAGTAAATCGTCGCCATGTCAATCGCCTCCGTGCGGGTTGATGTACGGGTAGGGAAAGGAAACGACGTTCCCCGACGCCTGAATGAACGTCAGGTCGACGAGCGGCTCAGCGCCACGGAGCCGGTCCGGGCGATCTCCTGAATGCCGTAGGGGCGAAGCAGCTCGATGATGTCCTCGACGGTCTCCTCGCTTCCCACGAAGCGAAGCGTCAGGCTCGTGTGGCTGATGTCCACCACACGGCCCCGGAAGATGTCACTGATCTCGAGCAACTCACTGCGCTCGGCCGGCTCGGCCTCGAGTTTGATCAGCAAAAGTTCGGAACTGACGAAGGCACGATCGGCGAAATCCTCCACCTCGATCACGACGACCTGCTTCTGAAGCTGCTTGACCACCTGCTCAAGGGTGTGGGAGTTCGTCTCCACCACGATGGTCATCCGGGAGACCTCGGGATCGATGGTCTCCCCCACCGACAGGGACGCGATGTTGAATCCCCGTCCGCTGAAAAGCCCCGCGATGCGAGCCAGGACCCCGGATTGGTTCTCGACGAGGACCGAAAGGGTGTGGCGGCTGTTCTCACTCATGGACGGCCAACCTCGGGTCGGGATTGAGGGTCCAGCGACGATCCTGAACGGCGGGACAAGGAACTGACCTCAACCAGGTGTTTCGTCCAGGCCGGGCACACGGTCAATCTCAGGCATTATAGCCTTTCTCTTCGGGGGGCTCACAGCGGTTCCGCTGTCCCGCAAGCCGACCGTAGAACACCAGCGAAAGCCCGAAGTAATAGATCGGATAGATCATCGAGACGCCCAGGACCCATCGCGGCGTCGACGGGACCAGCAGGTACGTCACAAGCAGGGCCACCCAGGCCGCTCCCCCCAGAAGCGTAAGGGGCCTCATCGGCGAGAAACGCACGGGGTGTACGAAGGGTACGGGCAAAAAGGAAGCCGCTCCGAGCCCCCAGCACAAAACCACGATCAACCCGGGTTTCAGGGGAAGTCCCCAGCCGTAGAAAATCAGCACGTTCCAGTAGGCCGGCCAGCCCCAGAACGCCCCGGAGGTCTTGTTATGCTGACGGGCGAACTGGAGGGAGGAGACCATGCACACCCAGAGGCCGGTCGCGATCCCGAGCGGTCCGACGGGCAGAACGCCCGACGCCCAGGCAAAACAAACCGGGGCCAGGGCGAAGGCCGCCAGATCCGTGTATTCGTCCAGCCGCTCACCGTCGTAGCCCGGAAGGTACTCCTCAAGCTGGAACCAGCGAATCGCCGGACCGTCCACGAGGTCGATCAGAAGCGCGGTCCCCATCCAGAGCCAGGCCTCCCGGTAGTGTCCCTCGAAAGCCCGCAGCACGGCCACGGCCGAAAGCCCCACGCCGGAGGCGGTGAGGAGGTTGACCGACGCCCGCAGGACTCGCCCCGGCGTTCCCCGGTTCCCGGCGTCCCCGATCGGCGTCAGCCCGCGTCGGACCCCCGGCTCCCCGCACGGCGGAGCTGCCGAACGGGATGCAGAAGCCAGGGGCGAAGCTCGGGATGTTTTTCCCGCAGGTAGGCGTCCAGGAAACACAGCGAGGGAAAGGCCAGCAGGGCACCGATCAGGCCGAAGGCGGCGTACAGAACCACGATTCCCAGCAGCAGAACCTCGAAACCAAACTCCCAGAGCCGCCCCGGTCGGGCCCCCAGCCACGTAATGAAGGCCGGTTTGATGGCGTAATCGTCCATCAGAAAATAAATCGAGAAGCTCCCCCCGGCCACCGCGGCGGCCATCAGCCCGTGGTCCACGTACATCAGCCCGACCACGAGGACCGTCATCATCAGGGTCCCGAGCCCCGGCAGAAGCAGGTTCCCGGCCAGAAACGAAACCACGATGCCACCCACGATCTTCCAGCCCAGCCGGGTCAACCCGGCCGTGTCCAGTCCCAGCAGAATCCCCCCGATCACGCCCCCGAGCAGGGCGTAGTACGAGAAGGTGAACCAGAGGTATTCCGTCAGCAGCCGGCTGAAAGCATCCAGGATCCTCGAGTGCTCGTGGCCGTTCTCCTCAAGCTGGACGAAATACCGTTTCACGGTGTCGTAGAGGGCGGAGCCCAGCGCCGTGAAAAGAATGAACACGAGCGGAATTCCGACCAGGGCGATGAACCGGTTCAGGCTCGTAAACACCTGACGGGCGTTGCGTTCAAGCACCGCGAAGGGCTCCGGGCTTCCCAGCAGCGTGTTGATGAAATCCACGAGCTCGGGGGCGGTGGCGTGCATGGCGTCCCGGATCAAACCCAGGGTGGAGGGGTTCTTCATGACCTTGTAAAACACCGGCCCGAGGAACCAGCCGGCTCCACCCAGAACCACGATGACGAGAACTTCCAGGACGAAGGGGACCATCCCCCAGGCACGGAACGGCAGCAGCTCGAGGATCCACCGGCCGGGACGTCCATAAACGACGTGGTGTAACCAGTTGGTCGAACCGGGCTCGGACCGCGTCCAGCGATCCCAGATGTTCACCAGGAATAAACTGTACAGCAGGGCCAGACGGATGAGCCCCGTCAGCTGGCGCAAAAGGGGCTCGAGCACGATCGAAACGAGCAGAAGAAGCCCGAGGCCGATCAGCACGTACCGAACGACCCCGGGGATGCTCCCCGCCGCGTCCGCGTCGGTCTCGGTGCCGTCGTCGGTCACCAGTTCTGGCGCACCTCCCGGGCGTTCTGGTACAGCGTCCGGGCCCGGTCCCCCAGGGATGGTTTCCGGGTGGCGTCACGGATCTC
>CAZEBV010000023.1:0-19181 GCA_964510695.1 uncultured bacterium | reverse complement strand
AAGGAGGGGCCTGAGCGGCTGGTGTCGGAGATTTATGCCGACACCCAGAACCTCACCTCGTTGCTACTCGAGCGGGGGCTCGCACGCCCGTATGCGGGCGGTGCGCGGGAAGGGTGGTGTCATGCCTCTCATGCCTCGGATACTGCACCAGACGACTCTTAGCGAGTCTCATGGCTCTGAGAGAACGGAGGACGTTTCAAGAATCAAGGGCGAGAAGCAGGTCCACCTTCCGGCTTCCGACCAGGGACCGATTTCGTGTCACATCCGTGTCACATGCACCCCATATAGGCCCCTATTAGACCGTGAAGAACCGTAAATGGTAGAAAGATAGTTTCCCTCTAAGACCGTCTAAAACCTAAAAGATCGGAAGAGTCAGCATCAAACCGGAAAGGGCTCCGCTAGACTTACAAGATCCCTGCTCTGCCAGCTGAGCTTCGCCGGCCTGATTTCCAGTTTCTCCGTCAGCGAACGCAAGCCAATATGATACCGCCGTCTTCCTTCCACGTCCCCCGCGGCCGCCCGTGCTCCACCAATCCCTACACGTTCACGCACGTGAACGTGTGAACGCGGCGAACATATAGTAACCGAAGAATGTAACCGAAGAATTCCCTCGCTGCCCTCGGACGCCAGCCTGTCCCGCATAGCCAGCGTAATACTGCCTCGGGGGGATGAGCCAGGAGGCTCACAGCGTCGTCGAGGATCAGAAATTATCCAACTGCACTACCCTAGGGCATCGCCGGAGTCCTTTGAGGGGCAGCCGATCATGCTCGGGGTGACTCCACTGGCATGGAGATGTGGACGACGGATCCATTGTTTCGTGCGAATTCGATGGATCCATTGAGCTGAGTGTGCACCAACTTGTCAAGCAGGCGAAGGCCAAGGGAGCTCGTCTCGGAAAGAGGGGTATCGGGGGCCCAATCTCTCCCGTCGCTCCGTACCGACAGATGAAGTGTGCCGTCCTCGTCCTCCCGAGTGCTAACCTCGATGGTCCCCCGTTCCTGTTCCTCGAAGGCGTGCTCCAGGATGTTGGTTATCAGCTCGGCCAAAACCATGCCTAACGTCACCATGGAATCCAGGTTCAGCCGACAGGATGCCAGGTCAAACTTCGTGGTTACCCTCATATCGGAGGATTTGTGGGAATCGATCAGGTGATTGGTTAAATCTGGAATGTAGTCGGCCAGGTCCACATCGGGAAACACGTCAACCTCGTATATTTTTCGATGTACCATGGCCATCGAGATGATCCGATTCTGACAGTTCGCCAGGATCCGCTTCATCTCTTCGTCCTGGATTCGCCTCTCCTGGAGCCCCAGCAGACTCACGATCACCTGAAGGTTATTCTTCACACGGTGGTGGATTTCGTTCAGGAGGGTGTTCTTCTGATCGAGGGCCTCCTGGAGAGCTTGATGTTTTTGGTCCCGCGAGCGGACAGCTTTCATCACACGGACCTCGTAGAGCAAGAGCATCATAATCAAAATGGCATAAACGAACTGAAACACATTTTCGACCGTCAGAAAGGTGAAGGGGACCCGATAAGTTTCAATTTCCGATGGCCAATAATGAAATAGGTTGGCGCCTTCAGCGAAAATGATCACGCCCGCGGTCAGGAAAACCCCGTAGACAAAAAACCTCCACCCAAGCTCCCTCTCTCGACTGATCAGGGTTCCAAGCAGAACCAGTCCACTTACGCAAAGGAAAACAACCGTCAAGGTATAAAAACTAAACATGGAAATTAATCATCCCTTCCTCCGAGCAACGTTGTCCCAGTTAACTTACGCTTATGCGCAGCCGAACTCTCTTTCGTTAGCAAACTCTTCGAGAACCTAACCGTTTTAAACCAGGATGGATTTTCACAATCGGAAGTTTAGGCTTGCGAACTTTAAGGTCCAAAGATGCTTTTACATTGTCAAATTGCAGGAGGAGTACCTCCTCCAAATTTGCTCTCGTCCATCACATCTTATCCGCTACCAAGCCTCAAAGCCCCTGACATACTTTGAGAGCATCAAATGTGTGTGGTTCGACCGCTGAGCTCCAGGGCTAAAAGATCAGGAACCGTGGTGTCTCCTCCCGGTAGGCTTGGAATTCCTCACCAAACGCTTCAGCCAGGTAGTCCTCCTCGACGCGGGGCAAGTAGAGAAGCCCCAGACACGCCACCACTCCGAGAATCAGAACAAGGACCGACCGGAAGAGAAGCACGAACCCCGAAGTCGCCAGAACGTGGCCGAGGTACTGGGGGTTGCGCGTGTAGGCGTAAAGGCCCTCCGTGGTGAGGGACCCGCCGGTACCCGCAAATTCCTCCCAGCCGAGTGAAACGATTCCCCCGATGACCAGAAATACCCCCAGCGCCACCAGCAAAAAACCCAGGTGAGGCAGATAGGGCATCGACCAGCGAAGGGAACCGTAGTCCATCCAGCCCACGTAGAAGGACGCCGCACCCAGCAGGACGCTCATGGACCGAAACACCAGCGACGGCACGGACCAGAAGGACGGCGGCGGCCAGAACCGTAGATCGGGCACGATCCGTGTGACAATCAAACCCAGGATCCCGCTGACCTCCAGGAGCAGGGCCGTGAAGAACCCCCACACTCTCAAGAACTCGGCAACTCCTAACACCAGGCTTCTCAGCCACACTTCTAATCCCTTACACACGTCTTCGCTCGTGTCCTCTCGATCATTCACTGTCTCACGGGGCCTTTTATCCGCTGCCAACCTCTTCCCCGGCCTGAACTTGCTTCAGTACTTCACCTTTTCCAATCACCGAGCAGCCCAGCTCCTCCCAGAGCTGAATCCCCTTCCTGAGTTCCTCCTCATCGTAATAAGGCCGAAGACGAATCCGCCGTCTGCGGCGGCTCTCTCCATCCCGGTAGCGCACCACGAACGAGGGAACCAACCGCCTGCGCTTGAACCAACCACGCGTAGAGATTATCTCAGCCGTGACTGATTCAACGCTCTCCAGGGCAATCCGCTTCGCCCAGGTGTAACCACGCAGCCGGTCATACAGCCACCGACCCGGAATCGAGGCCGGAAGCACCAGGCCCATCAGCAGGATCACCGACCAGTGAATGTTCGCGCCCGGATAGCGTTCGTAGGTCGTGCCCGTGAGGACCATGTAGAAAGCAAACAGGATCAGGCCGATGGAACCCAGCCAGCCCAGGAGGTGAAGGTGCCGAAGCACCGTCTGCTGAAGATCGATCACGCCGGGTCCGTCGGTGATGTCCGCGTCAGGTCGAATCAGACACTGACCGCCGTGAATCCGAAACCCCTGCCTCTCCCCCGACTCGGGGAGGTTGAAGCCTGGCGGGTCGAGATCAAGGTCGTCCCGATGCTCGGCGTTTTTCCGGACCAGCCAGCGGAGGGCGGCTTCCCGGGTCTCGAAGGTCCGGGACGGTGGCCCCGCGTCCTCCTCGTCTGCATCGGCCGAATCGAAACGGGCCCGGTATTCCGCACCGCCTGACTCAGCCTCGATCTCCTCAACCGATCCCTGAAGATCATCAACGCCAGCAGGCGTCCCCATGCGGACTCCGACTCCTTCCCCGGCATTCACTCAACCAACGTATTGTATGGAGGGATGGCAGGGGCATCCATGGAGGATCGATCATATCAGATGCACCCCCTATAGGGCCCGATTCGACCGGAAAGAACCGCAGAGGGTCGAGACGCGGTTGGAGACGGTGTTCGGACTGAAGCCTGCGTTCATCTTTCGGTGGGAAGCGAACGCGCCTTCATCACCCTGGCCCGATGCTCCGTCGGAGGGGTCTTCTTTCTGATATTAAGTTCGCTCGACGGGTATTATACGGTTATTGACGATCCGTACGATAATTACAATCAATCGGTTCCGACGGTGACAGGGCGACCGCTCATCCCGCGCGGCTGGGAGCCAACTTCATGGCCGACGAGTCGGAGCTGGACGAACACGACGAAGCAATCCTTAGACTGCTTCAGTCCGAGGCCCGCCACCTCTCCTCCGGGGACATCTCCGAGCAGTCCGACCTCTCCGCCAGCGCCGTCCGGAAACGGATCCAGAAGCTCGAGAACGCCGGAATCATCAAGGGCTACAGCGCCGACGTCGACTACGAGAAGTCCGGGTACCCCATCCGCATGATCCTGTACTGCACGGCCCCGATCCCGGACCGCGGCGAGCTCGTCGAAAAGATTTTGAACATCGACCGGGTCATCTCGGTCCAGGAGTTGATCACGGGGGACGAAAACCTGCTCATCACGGCCGTCGGCGAGCGGGATGCCGACATCACCCCCGTCGCCGAGCGCCTGATGGGCCTGGGGTTGAAGATCACGGACGAGGTCCTGGTCCGCCAGCACGAAACGGCCCCCTTCGACGGGTTCGCCCCGGACGACGACGAGGAGGACTAGCGGCAAGCCGCCGGATCAGATGGTGCCCGACGCGGCCGGCTGGCTCGGCCGGCCGGAGGGGTCCTGTTTTTGAGCCCCGCAGCCGATCCGTTCGTTGTTCCGGGTCGGATCGATCACTTCGAGCCTGATCCAGTTGTTCCCCACGAGCTGCCGGACGGTGTCGTTGGCTTCGACGACTTCCCCCCCGCGACCGTAGGGAGCGTGGATGAGGGTCGTCAGCCGAAGGGGTGCATGCTGAAATTCCGCGTCGGATCGCATGAGCGACTCCAGGGGAAGACCGCCCATCAACGCGCCCCCGTTGCCCTGCAGGACCCCGAAGTTCCCTACCGGGTTATGGGTGATCTTGGACCCGCTCCCGTAGACGCGGTTGTCGACGGTGGAGAAGTAATACTGGTGGTTGATCCACTGACAGACCACGACGGGGCCGCCGACGATCTGTTCCAGGGCGGACCCGTCCGGGTCCTGCTCCCAGTCGTAGGAGTGCAGGAACGTCCGACCCTCGAGGTCGACGGACTCACGCAGGCGGTTGGGGCCGACCAGGAAGCTCGCGTTCCCCGCCAGCCCCCACTCCGGGCGGGTTTGAGCCCAGTCGTCGGCCCGCCGCTCAATGGACGCGGCGGGGCCCGAACCCCCGGCGTTCGGAAGGGATTCCAGCCGTTCGGCGGCGGCTTCCTCCCGGGCGACCTCCAGATCCTCTTTCAGCGACTCGATTCGGGCGGCGTGCCGGTCGGGCACGTCGGCGTCGAGTAACTCGACGCGGTCCGTGGTGGTGTTGTGGCGGCCGGCCAGGAAAACCGTGTCGTCCGGCACCCGAATCCCGACCTCGGCCAGCCGGTCGCGGACCCGGGGGTCGCTACAGATGCTCGCGAGGACCCGGGCACTGGGGAGCCCCGTGCTGCCCGAACACGCCCCGCACCGAAGGCTTGAATCGAAGGGGTTGTTGACCGTGTCGCTGGAGTGACCGACGAACACCACGACCGGAGCAAACGTGGTCCAGCCCATGAGGTGGAAGGCCGACCGGGCATAGGCGACCCTGTCCTCGAGGTCCATGCCGGAGGCCGGGGCGGACCCTTTGGAGTCCGGGGCCCGCCCGTCCAGCGACGGTTCCGTCACGTCGTAGTAATCGGGAGCCGCACCGGACAGCCCCTCGAAGAGCTCCCCGCCCGAGCCGGGAAACAGGGTCCTGCGCAGCATGTTGAACCCGTAGAAAAGGCCGCTGAATTCCACGTAGCTGAAGGCCGATGCCACGCTGTCCTGGATGTTCTTGAGGCTCTTTTTGGCGGCCTGTTTGATCGTCCTCAGCGTGAGGTAGCGGTCGAACTCGTCGTGCCGATCGGCCCGGGGAACGTCCGTGACCTCGTGTTCGGGTTCGACCACGGGGGGGCAGGCGTCGGTCGACGTCGAATCCCCGTGGCGGCGGTACCGCATCGGCACCCCGAAGAAGCCGGCGTAGCCGTGCGTCTCGTAGTCACCCGCGGACTCGATCCGGCGGCGAATGATCTCCGAGCGGGTATCAATGCAGAAGACGAGTTGAGCGTCGGGACGGGTTTCGCGGCTCGACCCGGATTCGGTGGACTCCAGTTCGAGCCTGTCCGTCAGCTCCGTCCGGTGGCTTTCCTCCCACGCTTCCAGAAAACATCGCCGCACGTCGTCGAGGGGGTCGTGGCCAGGATCCAGTTCCTCCGACCCGGGAGCCACCCGGACACCGAGGTGATCGACGAGGACCAATCGAACCGCGAGGTAGTCGGCCAGGTCGATGGGATACCGGTCGGACCACCGGTCGTGGGCCCGCTGACTCCGCTGCTTGATGTAGCCCACCCACCCGGGAAGGGCGGCCAGGTGGTGTCGGAAAACACGCCGTCGATCGCCGTGCGGAACCGCCGCGAGAACCCGTTCGATGGCCTCGTATCGGTCCCCGGGGAGCCCCTCCAGCTCCCCGGCACGGGGAATCTGGTGATCGAGGGGAGCCAGTCGCCGCCAGGCGCCGTAGAACCCTTCCTCCCGACCGGGCATGGTCCACCGGGACCGACCCTCGTCGAGGAAACTCGAGAGCCATTTCTCGAGGATCTGGTCCAGGGTGCGTTCGGCTTCCCCCAGCCGCCGACCGCCCGGGGGTCGGTCCGCGGCTTCGAGGCGCTCGAGCTGGTGCTCGATCGACGGTTCGAACCCACGCTCGGAGAGGTGGTTCTCCAGGATCGTCCGGTCGATTCGATGCTCCGCCAGGGCCTGCTTGAACTGCCGGGCGGACGGGTAGCCCCGCCCGCCGAAAAGGGCCCGGGCCCGCGGGATCGCCTCCTCGAAGGGACGGTCCTCGAGGCCGGCGAGCGGGTTGGAGGCCACGAACGAATACAGGGGCCAGATCCGCCCGATCGTCCGGGCGGCCTCCTGAATCTCCGCCTCCAGGTCCTCGGCGGCGTCAGACATGGTACTCCTCCTTGGCCGAAAGGATGGTCGCGGGATGGGGCTGGCTCGCGTTGAGGATGTAGACGTACAACCGGTCGGACCGCCTCAGAAGGCCCGACTCAAGGGCCAACCAGAGGGCGATGAACCCCAGCGCAATCAGACCGTGAACCCAGGTGAGCGGCGTCGGGGCCGTCACCGCGGGAAGCCCCCCGAGGGTCGCCGTCACGAGGTTGAAAATCGCCGAGTAAACGGTCGTTCCGAGCAGGACCAGCAGGGGGAAAACAACGCCGCGCAGCGACGTCGGGACCGCGACTCGACCGAGGACGTCCCGGCTCCCGTGAAGGATGGTCAGGACCACGATGAAGGCCAAAAACAGCCCGCTGTTCGCCTCGACGCCCTTCCCCGTCAGCATCACGAAGAGGACGCCCCCGGCCAGGCCGGTCAGCAGGCTTACGACGCCGTGGACCCAACTGGTTCGGGACGAGTCGGCCGCGACGGGGGACTGATCGTCGACGGCCGTTCCCGCGCTCAGGAAGAGGTAGCCCTTGTAGAAACCGTGCAGGATGAGGTGGGCGATCGCGGCCGTGAAATACCCCAGACCACACTGCAGAAGCATAAACCCCATCTGAGCGACGGTCGAACAGCCCAGTTGACGCTTGATCGCGGTCTGAACCAATTTCCAGATCTTCCCCATCATGGCCGACAGGGCGCCGATGGCGGCGACGATCAGCATAAACTCGAACGCCCCGGTGAAGATCCGGGAGAACCGCGTGAAAAGGATCCCCCCCGCGTTGACGAACCCGGCGTGCATAAGGGCCGACGCCGGCGTCGGGGCCGTCATGGAGGACATCAACCAGTTCTGCACGGGGAAGAGGGCCGATTGAATGATGCCCGCCACCAGAAAACAGACGAAGACCACGGTGAGTTCACCGTTCGTCAGCCCCTCAATTCCCGCGAGGCTGTCCGAGATAATCAGGGATCCCGTGGCCCCGTACAGCATGAGGCCACCGACACCGAGGTAAAGGGTGCCCCCCAGCAGATACCCCCGGGCCAGCCGGCCCGCGGCACGGGCCTGTTTCCAGGCGGTTTTATGGCCGATGAGCCCGGCCATGAACCATCCCATCAGTCCCCAGGCGAGGAGAAACAAAAGAAGCTGATCGGTGGCCGCCAGCACCATCACGCACAGCAGGAAGAAAAAGCACCGAAGGAAGAAAAATCCCACCCGGTGGTTGCCGGCGAGGTACCGTTTCGAGAAGTTCAAAAGAATCCCCGTCAGCAGGGTGACGTAGGGCCAGATGATGCGGGTCAGGCCGTCGATGACCAGGTAGGGCTCCAGGCCGAGGTAGCCGCGCGCCGCCCGGGGCCAGACGGCCACCAGAAGGCTGAGCGCGAACATCCCCCAGACGACCCCTTCGATGAACCCGCAGCTTCTGTTCAGGGCTCCCCGCAGTGAGGCGAACGGCCCGTGCCGGGAGGTGGACTCTATGCTAAACAATATGTATCACCTTAAGAAAAACAGAAGGTTTCTTTTCACAGATTGTTCTCAGCTATTATAATTACGATCATTCTGGTACCGAAACATTCATTCAGGGATCAGCTCTCCCGGGGTGTCAACGCCCTGTTGAGGGGGGGAGTGTGCCTGGCGCCGCCGCTGGTCGTTGAACCCCGGCCGATTCACGGAGTGATGGTGGGATGCCCCAGGAACATCGCCCGCAGCGGATTGACATTTCGAGACCGTCGAGGAAACACGAGCTTCAGGCGGTCGACGTTGGGGAGCTGGAGGGGGGACTGCTCCTGATCGGATGCTCGGGGTTTCGGTTCTCCGTGCACGAGGAGTTCGCGGCGCTGGGCGGCCAGCTGCTCCTCGAGCAGACGGCGGGCGGTGCCGTGAGGTCAAGGGCGGACGGGTGGGCGACCCTGGAGTATGCCGTCGGCATGGTGGACGTGAAGAACGTGGCCGTCTGCGGGCACGAGGACTGCCGCATCGTCCGGGACAGCCTCAAAGTCACCGAACCCGCACGATCGGACGGCGTGGAGGGAGACCTCGTCTCCCTCCGGGAGAGGTTCCGGGAAGGGCTCCTCGACCCCGAGGACAACAAAGTCCGCGCGGACCGATTGTCCCGACTCAACGTTCGGTTTCAGGTTCAGCGTCTGATTGACACCCTTCGGCGACGTGGATCCTCGGACCGTGAGTCCGAGCTGTCCGTTCACGGATGGTTCTGGTCGCGCCGTCAGCAGCAGGTCCTGGACCTGGCGGTCACCCGAACGATGAAGGGGTAATCCACCCCCCCGCCGACCGGGAGGGGCCGAGCCCGACCCACAGGGTCCTGCTTCGCCCGCTGAGTCACGCCGGTGAAACGCCGTTTGCCTCCACCCGATCTTCTCCCTTGATTTCGCGGGACAGCGGCGAATAATGGGAATCCGTTCCCGTCCACTCCGAGGCCGGAGGGCTGCCCGTGGCGTTGCTCCGATGTTTCCCGAAGCTCCCCGAATCCCCGGCTCGATGGATCCGCCCGACCGACGAAACCCCGGGAGCTCTCCCGAGCCCGGTCCCCTCCCGGCGGAGAGGGTGAGCCCCCGTGGATGAGGCCGCCCTCATTACCGGGGCCTCCCGGGGCATCGGGCGGGAGATTGCCCGGTGCTTCGCCGAGGACGGGCACGACTGCGTCCTCGTGGCGCGAAGCGAGGATCAACTGCGGGCGATCGGGGACGAGTTCGAGTCCCGCCACGGGGTCTCCGTCGCCGTGATGGCGAAGGACCTGACCGCCGAATCGGCCCCCCGGGACATCCACGAACGGCTCCAGGCCGACGGGGTCTTCGTGCACTCGCTGGTGAACAACGCCGGGTTCGGGAACTACGGGGCTTTCCTCGACCACGAGTGGGCGAGCGAGCAGGCCCTCCTGAACCTGAACGTCTCCGCCCTGACCGAGATGACCCACCGCTTCGCCCGACCGATGGTCGAGCGGGGACGGGGCCGGATCATGAACGTCGCGTCGACGGGCGCCTTCTTCCCGGCTCCCTACCTGGCCACCTACGACGCCAGCAAAGCCTACGTGCTCCTCTTCACCGAAGGCATCGCCGAGGAACTGGCCGAACACGGCATCCGGGTGACCTGCCTCTGCCCGGGCGCCACGCGCACGAACTTCGTCGAGGCCGCCGGCGAACAGGCCGAGGAGGCCGCCAGCAGCGTGCCCGATTTTGCCTGGGCCCGGGCCGATGAGGTGGCCCGCTTCGGCTACCGGTGTCTGAACCGGGGAAAGGTCGTCGCCGTGCACGGGTGGCTGAACCGGGCCTGGACCACCCTCCTGCGCTGCGCGCCCCGTTCCCTCGTTCGATGGCTGGTCGGTACCGCCCAGCGGCGCTCACGTTAACCGGCACGTCCACCCCCCCCTCCCGGAAACACCCGCCCGAACCCCCCAATCGCTCGGGAAAACCCGGCGAAAGCACACCCTCAATGAGCATGACTGGGGCTCCTGAACCCGGACAATACGTCCGTGGTGGGCTCGCCGGAAAACTGTCATCGTATGAGGGTAAGATACGGCAGGAGGGTCCCGACCCGAACGTCGAAAGGCGCCGGCAGGACCCTCGCACGAGCCATCCCGAACCGCGGGACACGATACGAATGGCAGCGGACGAGAAACTCAACGAAGCCGCCGAGCTGCCCCTCGCCTTCCTGGATTCACTGGTGGATAACGTGGCCGTGCTCGATCGGGGAGGCACCATCGTCGCCACCAACGAAGCCTGGCGGACGTTCGCCCGGAACAACGGGTTCGAGGACGACCCCGGGATGGTCGGGACCGATTACTTCTCGGCCGCCGAAGCGCACGCCGGCGAGGACGCCGAGGGGATCCTGGCCGGCCTCCGGGCGGTGATGCGGGGGGAGGAGTCGACCTTCACGGCGGTGTACCCCTGCCATTCACCGACCGAGGAACGGTGGTTCGAAATGCGGGCCTCCCGGTTCGAGACCCGGGGGGAGACCTACGTCACCGTCATCCACGCCGACATCACCGAGCGTAAACTCCACGAACAAAAGCTCACCGACAAGACCCAGCGTCAGGAACTGGCCCAGAAGATGGCCGATCTCGGTCACTGGACCGTACCCCTTCCCGAACGTGTCGTGGAATGCTCGAACGAGATCTTCCGAATCTTCGGCCTTGATCCCTCCCGGCCGAATCCATCGCTCGAGGAAATGTTCCAGCGCTACCACGAGGACGACCGGGAGACCATCCGAACGAAATTCGAGCGAGTCCTGGAAACCGGCCGGGCGGAGGGGTTCACCCTCCGGATCCGCCGGCCCAACGGGGAAATTCGCCACGTGCGGGGTTTCGGGCGGCCCCGGTACGATGAATCCGTCGCCGTCGAGGACATCTTCGGGGTCCTGCAGGACATCACGGAACAAAAGCAGACCGAGGACGCCCTGCGGGAGAGCGAGCGGCGGTTCCGCCAGCTGGCTGAGAACATCGACGAGGTCTTCTGGATCTGGGACGAGAAGAACGAGGAGGCCCTCTACGTCAGCCCGGCCTACGAATCGATCTGGGGACGATCCACCGAGTCCTTCCACGAGGACCCGCTCGCTTTCCTCGACGCCGTCCACCCGGAGGACCGGGACCGCATCGAAGGAAAACTTCCCGAGTGTTCGTCCGGGAATTACGACGTCGAGTACCGGATCCGCCAGCCGGACGGAAGTATCCGCTGGATCCACGATCGCGCCTACCCCATCGAAAACGAGGAGGGCGAAGTCTACCGGATCGCCGGGATCGCCAAGGACATCACCGAACAAAAGCAGATCAACCACCGGCTCCGAAACCTGGTGAACGAAAAGGAGACCCTCCTCCAGGAGGTCCACCACCGGGTCAAGAACAACCTCCAGATCGTCCTGGGTCTGCTGGGCCTCCAATCCCGGAAACTGGACAACCCGGAGGCCGTCTCGGCCCTCGCGAACAGCAAGCGCCGCATTCAGTCCATGGCCCTGATTCACCAGAAACTCTACGAGGAGGCCCACCTGAGCAGCATCGATTTCCCCGGGTACGTCGACGATCTCGTCGAACAGATCCTCGAGACCCAGGTCGACCCCGAACTCGACGTCACGATCAACACCGACATCCAGGCCGAGGACCTCGACACGGACACCATCATCTCCTGCGGCCTCATCGTGAATGAACTGGTCACCAATGCCCTCAAGCACGGCTTCCCGAACTCGAACACCGGCACCATCACCCTCGAGTTTTTCACGGAGGAGGACGACGATTATCACCTCAGGGTCTCGGACGACGGGGAGGGGACCGACCTCGACAGCCTGGAGGCGTCCAATTCCCTCGGGCTGGAACTCGTCCGGAACCTGGCCACCAACCAGCTTCACGGGGAGATCGATTACACCCCCAACGGGGGACTCACCGTGGAGATCGTCTTCCCGCCCAAATCGACCCGCTACGACTGATCTCCGGCCTCGTCCGGTCCGGACCCGTGAGCCCGGTTCGGGACGGTTCCGGGTTCGACCCTCGTCGCCGACCCCGGGCACCGGGATCGGTCTTGGCCCTGAAGGGTTGATGTCTATAATCTACACGCCCGATCGGGGCGTCGAAGCGCCGCTCAGTGCGTGCAAACCAGCTTTCGTCCGAGGAGGTCCACGCCGCAATGGTTGAACTGGCCGACGGAAAGGTCGAACGACTGGAGAAACTCAGTGACTCGAACGGGGTCATCAAGGCCGCCGCGATGGATCAGCGAGGGTCCCTTTACAGTCGACTGTCGGACGCTTTCGGAGTGGACAAATCCGAGATTACCAACCAGCAGATGGAGGAGTTCAAGGAGGCCGTCTCGGAGGTCCTCACTCCCTACGCAAGCGCCATCCTTCTCGATCCGGAGTGGGGGCAGCCCGGCATGCGGGCCCGGGAGGAGGGCACCGGCCTGATCTGCTCCTACGAACGAAGCGGCTCCAACCGGCGCTACGGTGACGCCTACACCTACAGTCTCCCGGGCAAAACCAAGCAGCTTCTCCCGGACTGGAGCGTCAAACGGGCCGTGGACCTCGGCGCCGACGCGGTGAAGCTTCTGATCAACTACCACCCCGACGAGGAGGACCGCTGGCTGGATCAGAAAGAAGCCCTCGTGGAACGGGTGGGGGCCGAATGCGCCCATTTCGAGATTCCGTTCTTCCTGGAGTTTCTGGGCTACGACCTCGAGGGACGCGACTGGAAGACCGACCCCGAGGTCGCCAAACTCAAGCCGGACGTGGTCACCCGAAGCATCGAGGAGTTCTCGAAGGATCACTACGGGGTCGACGTGCTGAAAGTCGAGATCCCCGTGAACCTGCGTTTCACCGAAGGCACCGAGGCCTTCGAGGGCGGTGAGACCGCCTACACCCGCGACGAGGCCCTGGACCACTACCGCCGCGCGGCGGACGCGGCGAGCAAACCGATGATCTACCTCAGCGCCGGGGTGGACGCCCCGCAGATGCGTGAGAGCCTTCGGCTGGCCAACGAGGCCGACATCGGGTGGAACGGTGTGCTGTGCGGCCGGGCCACCTGGCAGGAGGGCATTTCCGAGTACGCCGAGGAGGCCGTCGATGCCCTGCGGGACTGGCTGAAGTCCGGGGGCGTGGACAACATCACCCGGATGAACGCCATCATCGACCAGGGTGCTTCCCCCTGGTACGACGCCTACGGAGGAAGCGAGAACGTCACCGCCACCTGACGCCGAAGCGAACCCGACCTCCGTGCCCTTCGAGGGGGAGCTGGACGACCTCGTGCCCGCGGTGCGTTCCGTCGGGCGCTACCAGCTCGAGCACCAGCAGCAAATCGAACCCGGTCGCTCCGAGTACAAAGGGCGCATCGACCTGGTGACGGAGGTGGACCGGGAGAGCGAGCGGCGGCTGGTCGCCGCGCTGGACGATCGTTTCCCCGGGGACGGGATCCTCGCCGAGGAGGACCTGACGCGTCCGGGTGACACCGGGCGCCGATGGATCATCGATCCGCTGGACGGCACCACCAACTTCGTGCACGGTCACCCCTTCTTCGGCATCTCCATCGCCCTCCGGGAGAACGGAACCCTCCGGGAGGGTCTCGCCTACTTCCCGCGCTCCGACGCCCTCTACCGGGCACGGCGAAACCGGGGCGCCTACCGCAGCGGGGACCCCCTGTCGGTCAGCCGGATCGAACGACCCGTCGAGTCGCTGCTGGCCACGGGGTTCGCCGACATGCGCACCGAAGACCAGCGTCACAACCCGGACGCTTTCACCGACATCCTGCCCCGGGTCCAGGGGATTCGCCGGGCGGGTTCGGCGGTGCACGACCTCTGCCTGACGGCCGAGGGGGTCTTCGAGGGCTTCTGGGAGTTCAACCTCCACCCCTGGGACGTGGCCGCGGGCGCGCTGATGGTCCGGGAGGCGGGCGGCACGGTCAGCGACATGACGGGCGGTTCGGACTGGCTCGAGGGCAAAAACATCGCCGCCACGAACGGCCGGATCCACGGAACCCTCCTGGACTGGCTGGAACCCCACCTGCCGCCCGACATCGACGAACGCCGCTAGATCGGATCACTGCCCCTTCCGACGGAGTTCTCCCCCCACGGATCTTCTCCCCCTCGACGGGGGAGAAAAAAAGAGGGGGTGAGTTCCTTTTCCGCCTTTCTCTCCCACGCGGGAAAAAGTATCAATAACGGCCAGACCACGGACCCTGTTTTGTTCCAAACCGTGAACGAGACCCCATCAGAGCACCGCTGACTCCTAACTTTACTGAATAAACCGGGCTAGCCGTCCGGGGCTTCCCCGTCGGAAGACGCCGGGGGGCGAAGCACGTAGGCGAGCACGGTTCCGGCGGCCGCCACGTTGAGCGAATCGAAGTCCCCCGAGCCCGACAGGGTGACCTCGTAATCACAGCTCTCGGCGGTGAGCCGACGCATCCCGGTCGCCTCGCTTCCAAGCACCAGGGCCAGGTCCCGCTCGCGGGGTACCTCCGAGGGGGAACGTCCCCCCGACGGCACGCTCCCCACGGTCCAGAAGCGGCGTTCCTTCAGGGTCTCCAGGGCACGCCGAAGGTTCGTGACGCGGCTGACCGGCACCCGGGCTGCTCCCCCCGACGAGGTTCGAAGCACCGTCCCCGACAGGGGCACCGTGCGATCCTCGGGGAGAATCACCCCGTCCATCCCGAAGAAGGCGGCGGCCCGGAAGAGTTTGCCGGCGTTGACCGGGTCCTGCACCTGATCCAGCACCAGGAGCCGTCCCGGCCGCTTCGCGGTCCGACGATCCAGAAGCTCCTCCAGCGTGAAGGTTTCCCACGCCCCCAGCGTCGCGACGGCGCCCTCCGAGGAGCGAGTGTCGGCGGCCTCCAGGTGCTTCCGGACGTCCCCTGGGAGGTCGGTCTGGATCGCGGTGTCCCGCTCCCGCGCGGCCTCACGAAGGGACTCGATTCGGGCCCCCGACGCGGAGGGAGAAAGGTAGAGGACATCCAGGCGAATCCAGTCGCTTCGCAGGCACTCCAGGACGGGATTCGGCCCGACGATCAGCTCACTCACGAACCCGTTCCCAGCGGGGACCCCGGGGCGTGTCCTCGATCTCGAACCCCTGCTCCTCGAGCCGTTCGCGGATGGCGTCGGCCACCTCGTACTGTCCGGCCTCCCGGGCCTCCTTCCGGACTTGAAGGCACATCTCCACCAGGTCGTCCACGCCGCCTCCCCCGGATGCGTCCCCTCGCTCGACCTGGAGCGGGAGCCCCAGAATCTCTCCCAGCGCGGTCTCCAGCCACGCCCGGGCCCCGCTGATCGCCTCCTGCTGGCGGCGGTGGAGGCGCGGCTGAGTCTCCCACGCTTCGAGCGTGCGGTTCCACGCCCGAACCCACTCCTGAAGGTGCCCCAGGGCCCGGGCCGTGTTGAGGTCGCTTCGCATGGCGTCGAGGAACTCGTCCCGGACCGAATCCAGCGGTGGCGGCTCCTCCGCGCCGGGTTCCGCCCGGCCGCAGGGCCACGCCTCGGCGTCACGCAGGCGCCCGTAAAACGTCCTCAGGCGATCCAGGGCCCCGCGAGCCTCCCGAAGCCGATCGAAGGAGAAGTCGAGGGGGCTTCGGTAGTGGCGTGTCAAAATGAAGAACCGGATCACCGCGGGTTCGAAGTCCTCGTAGAGTTCCCGCAGGGTGTAGAAGTTGCCCTCGGATTTGCTCATTTTCTCCTCGTCCACGGTCACGAACCCGTTGTGCATCCAGGTGCGGGCGAACGGCCGTCCGGTCAACCCCTCGGTCTGCGCGATCTCGTTCTCGTGGTGCGGGAAGATCAGATCCTGACCGCCGCCGTGGATGTCCAGGGTATCACCGAGGTGAGTCCGGCTCATGACGGAGCACTCGATGTGCCACCCCGGACGGCCGGTGCCCCAGGGGCTTTCCCAGGCCGGCTGTTCCTCGGCCGCCTTCCAGAGGGCAAAATCAAGCGGGGAACGTTTGTGCTCCTCCACCTCCACCCGGGCCCCGGAGCGCATCTCCTCGGGATCCTGGCCCGAGAGCTTCCCGTAATCCTCGAACTGGTCCACCCGGAAGTAGACGCTGCCGTCCACCTCGTAGGCCATCCTTTTCTCGAGGAGCCCCTCCACGTGTTCGATGATCTCCGGGATGTGGCCCGTGACGGTCGGGTAGACGTCGGCCCGTTTGATGTTGAGCCGGTCCATGACGTCGAAGTAAGCGCGGGTGTACTCGGAGGCGATCGCCTCGGGGGCCCGGTCGGTCTCGGCGGCCCGTTCGATGATCTTGTCCTCCACGTCGGTGAAATTCTGCACGTGGTCCACGTCGTAGCCCTCGTGCTCGAGGAAGCGGCGAAGCACGTCGAACACCACGTAGGCCCGCCCGTGGCCGATGTGGCAGTCGTCGTAGACTGTCACGCCGCAGACGTACAGACGCACCCGACCCTCCTCGAGGGGCTCGAAGGGACGGGTTTCCCGCCCGAGGGAGTTATACAGCTCAAGGGAGGAAGGCACGATGGAGCCTCCAGTTCAGCGCCGCCGACGGCCGCCGTGCGGAGGGATCAAACGTCCACGGGGCGTGCGTGGACGCCCGAAAGGAGAGCGTAACTGTACCATGCGCCGTTCGCGGGTGTCAAAATTGCCCGAACCCGCGGGTACGGGGGCCGGACGGTCGATCAGGTCACGGCGGGAAGCATATCACGAAAGATCATGACCACCGCGCTGCGCACGAGGTCGTACCCGCGGTGCAGTTTGGTCAGGACCCTCCGAAGCTGTCGGTTCTCGGCCTGACGATGGTTGGCGGCCCGCTCGTAGAAGGCCTTCCCGTAGTTGCGGTAGGAATCCACGTCCATGGGACGATGCCGGTAACGGTGACGGTGACGAAGCCAGTCGGGAAAAAGCCCGGTCAGATAGAGGCTGTAGTCCCCGACCTGACGGTAGATCTGAAAGGTCTCGTGCTCGTCCGAATCCAGCGACGCCTCCAGCATCTCGAAGACGTAGCGGTATTCCCGCTCGTCGTCGCCCGGAAGCTGATAGACGTCCTCCCGGCGCACGAATCCCCGGAGAAGCTCCACCAGGTAGCCGATGAGCTCACGATCGTCGAAGAACCCACGGGCCCGCTGGGGATCCGGCGTGCCCTCGGCCGTCCGCCGCACCATCGTTCGAAACCGTTCCCGGAAGCCCGCGTCCGTACGAAGCCGGCGCTGAAACTGACGGAAGAGGACGTAAAAAAAGGGCGCCGCGTCGATCGAAAGCGGGGCGGGATGCTCGAGGAGTGCCTCCAGAAAGGCCTCGGAGGCGAGGTACGTCTCGAGGCTTTCGGGGTCCTTCCGAAAGAGACGCTCGGCCTCGGGCGGCAGGTCCCGGGAGACGGTCAGGACGAGGTCGAGCATGTCCTCGGACGAATTCATCAAAGACCCTCCGCCCACGTGGTTCCGACATCACACCCCGACGGAACACGCCTCAAGCGTCCAACACCAGCCTTTCAGCCGGACCCGCCGGCTGTCAACCCCCGCCGCGCGTCCGGGGCCGTTCCGGCACGATCGGCTCCACCACGTGCTAAGGTACCGTCAGGCTTACGAAGAAACACTGCCTGACAGAACTGGTCCGCCCGGAAGGAGAGAGCCATGGACGCCCAGGAGGCACCCGCCGTCGAGGAGGGTCACTTCCGGGAGGATCAGATCACCCGCGCACTGGAGGAGGGGGAAGCCGACGCCCGGACGAGGACCCTGTGGTCCCGGCTTCGGGACGACGTTTCCCCCGATTTCTTCCGTGGAATGACGGCGGGGGCCTTCGCCGCCTACCTGAACCATCTCGCGGACCGGCTCGCCGGCCTCGAAGCGGACGAACGCTACACCATGGATCTGCGTCCTCCCCGGGACGAGAAGACGCCCTGGAACCCGGACCATACGCTGCTGACCGTCGCCGCCGAGCCGCTTCCTTTCGCGATCGACTCCCTGTACGAACTGCTGCACGAGCGGAACGTGCGCATCGATCACAGCCTGCATCACCACGCGGGACTCAGCGAGACCGAGGTCGTCGAACCGGAGGACGGCTCACGGGAGCGTCTGCTCGTGAGCCTCTACCTGGAGGTGCTTTCCCCCGGGGAGTTCGAAGCCCTCGCGGAGGATCTCGAACGAACCCTCGAGGACCTGGTGTTGGCCGTGGACGACTTTGAGCCCATGCTCGAACGGGCCAGGGCCATCGTCGAACGGCTGAGGGACTACGTCGGGTGGTTCCCCGACCGACGGGAGACGATCGAGGGGAACGAACGCTTCCTTCGGTACCTGATCGACGACCGCTTCGTCTTTCTGGGCTACCGGGAGTCCACCCTCGCCCGGTCGGACGATGGAGACGGGGCCGACGATCTCGGGGTGCTCCGGCGAGAAAACCTCCCTGCGCCGCTCTTCTCGACCGTGCCCGTGACGGATCGGGACGAGCTGGAGACCGGGTCCGGTTCCCTCATCACCGTCGCCAAGACGAACCTCGACAGCCGGGTCTACCGGCGCGAGAAGCTCGACTACGTGGGGCTCAAACGAATCGACGAGGACGGAACACTGATCGGTGAGTACGGTTTCGTGGGGCTTTTCACCGACCGGGTCCTCGCCGAACCGGCCGTGAGGATCCCGCTTCTGGATCACAAGTTCGAGGAAATCGTGCGCCGGGAGGGCCTCCGTGAACACACGCACGATTACCGTGAATTCTACGCCGTCTACAACAGCATGCCCAAACATCTGCTGTTTATGACGCCCGCGGACGAACTGGCGGTGGACCTGGGCAGCATCGTGGCCGCCCACGAGGAAACGACCTTCCGGATGCTGGCCCGCCAGCATCCCTCCCAGCGCGGCCTGACCATCATGGTCCTGATGCCCCGCGCCCGCTTCAGCGGGCAGACACGACGGACCATCGAGGCCGAACTCCGGCGGGAACTGGAGCCCGAATCCCTCGAGGATCGACTCTACCTGGGGGACAG